>JAITMU010000113.1 GCA_031277195.1 Gallionellaceae bacterium
CACCTGATCAGCATCCGCCACCGCGTGCAGGAAAAAGCGCGCAGCGGCGTAACCGCGCCCGACGAAATTCGCGACGTGCGCGCGCTGCTGGGTGAGATGCGCTTGTTCAAGGACGACACCGAACTCGCCACCATGCGCCGCGCCGCCAGCATCTCCGCCGCCGCGCATCTGCGCGCCATGCGCGCCACCCGCCCCGGCATGATGGAGTACGAAATCGAAGCGGAATTGCTGCACGAATTTCGCAAGAGCGGCGCGCAGTCGCCCGCCTACACCTCCATCGTCGCAGGCGGCGGCAATGCCTGCGTGCTGCACTACGTCAGCAACGACGCGCGCCTCAACGACGGCGACCTGCTGCTGATCGACGCCGCCTGCGAACTCGACGGCTACGCCGCCGACATCACCCGCACGTTTCCCGTGAACGGAAAATTCAGCGCCGCGCAAAAAGACATTTACGAACTCGTCCTCGCCGCCCAAACCGCCGCCCTCGCCGCCGCGCGCCCCGGCAATCCCTGGGACGCCCCGCACGAAGCCGCGCGGCGCGTCATCGCGCAAGGATTGATCGACCTGAAACTGTGCAACGGCACGCTGGATGGCGTCCTCGAAAGCGGCGACTACAAACGCTTTTACATGCACCGCACCGGCCATTGGCTGGGCATGGACGTGCACGACGTCGGCGCGTACAAACAGGATAAAAAATGGCGCGCGCTGCAACCCGGCATGACCTTCACCGTCGAACCCGGCTGCTACATCCGCCCGGCAGACAACGTGCCGCAGGCGCTGTGGAATATCGGCGTGCGGATTGAGGACGATGTGCTGGTGACGGAACAAGGCTGCGAAATATTGACGGCGGCGGTGCCGAAGACGGTGGCGGAGGTTGAATCACTAATGAGAACCGAGAATGCTTAACAGAAATTGCGACCTCACCCTCATCGGCGGCGGGCCGGTTGGCGCTTCGCTGGCGTTGGCCTTGCGCGGTAGCGGGATCGACGTGCGCTTGCTGGAAGCGCGTCCTGCGAATACTGCGAGCAGTGACGCGCGCGCGTTAGCGTTGTCTTATGGTAGTCGTTTGTTGCTGGAGCGCATCGGTGTGTGGGACAGGCTGCGCGAAGTGTCGGCGATTCGCACGATACACATTTCACAGCGCGGCAGTTTTGGTCGCGCGCTGTTGTCGGCGGCGGAGTTGGATGTGCCTGCGCTGGGTTATGTGCTGCCTTACGCCGCGTTGCAGAATGCGCTGAGTGAGGCGCTGGAACAAAGCGGCATCGCGGTGGAATACGGCGCGAGCGTGGCGGAACTGCAAGGCGAATCTGACACGGCGGTGATTCGTTATCGCCAGAGTGACACGGAACACACGCTGCACACGCGCTTGGCTGTCGTCGCCGATGGAGGTCAACTGCTCGCGCAACGCTTTCCGCCAGAGACGCGCGACTACGGGCAGAGCGCATTCATCAGTCATGTCACCTGCGCGCACCTGCATTCCGATACCGCTTACGAACGCTTCACCTCGCAAGGGCCGGTGGCGCTGCTGCCGTTCCGCGATGGGTATGAACTGGTGTGGACGGCTGCGCACGAGCGCGTCAAGGAAATGCTGACTTGGGACGACGCGACTTTGCTTGCCGAATTGCAGCGTCACTTTGGCGATCGTGTCGGCGCGTTCTTGAGCATCGGCAAACGCGCCAGCTTCCCGCTCGGTCTGCGCCGCGCGCCGGATCACAGCCCGATGCCGCACACCGTGCTGCTCGGCAACGCCGCGCAAACGCTGCATCCGGTTGCCGGACAAGGTTTCAATCTGGGATTGCGCGACGCTTGGGAACTGGCGCAGTTGATCTTGCGTCACGCGCCGGAGGAGCAAGGCTCCGCCGCCATGCTGGCGGAGTACCGCAAGCTGCGCCGCACCGACCGCGAAGGCGGGATACGTTTTACCGATGGCCTGGTGCGTTTGTTCTCAAACGACATTCCCCTCGTCAGCACAGGTCGCGCCGCCGCTTTGAGCGCGCTGGATTGTCTGCCGTTTGCGAAAAAATTTGTGGCGCGGCGGATGATGTTTGGGGTGAACGGGTAGGGCGGGGCTTGCCCCGCGCGGTACAGATTTCAATCTTCACACAGCGCGGGGCAAGCCCCGCCCTACACGATCTGCCGTTTGCGAAAAAAATTTACGGCACCACTTCCCAGCCGGTTTGCTTCCAGCGCAGCAAAACATTCGACAAGCGATTGGGCGATTTTGACACCATGCTGTTGACCAGCGTGCGCAGCGCGTCAATGGCAACCGGCGTGTCTTCGCCGATATAGAGAACCGCATCGGTGGTCGGCACCGCGACGATCAGCACGCCGCCCTGCGCGTTTGCCAACGGCGTCCAGTAATCAATCAGAAGCAAGCGACTGGGATAGAACGAATCGCCGAAAAATTGCCCAATCCGCCCTGGCCCCGCAATCGGCGCGATGTGCAACAGCGGCTTTAATCCTTTTCTGAGATTCGCAATCCCCAGGTCATACACCGCCTGCGCGGACAAGCCGAGCCGCGCATTGCCCTCCGCGCCCAACATGCGCAGCATCCGGGGGCTGTCGAGCACGGGCAACGCGACGAGGCCGCCCACAAAAGGATGCGGCTGCATTTCGACCTCCGCGCCCGTGCTCAATGCGGCCTGCACATACTGCTCGCTCCGCAACACCACACGAACGGCATCCCGCGAGGGCGCTGCCGCCTGCTCTTTGTAGGCTTCCGCCACGCCTTCGACATAGTTTTTGACCTCTGCCGGACACGTTTTCGTATCATGCTTGCAAGAATCAAAGATGCGATCCAGATTGGCCTGAAACTCGCCGAACCGAACGGTTAAAACGCCCGCAACGGAAACCGGCGTGTCGCCCAGCGTCTTGCGCAGCAAACCGGCGACATGCTCGGTGAACGCCGGTTTATCCACAGGGACGTTCTGCGCGACCGCGACCGGCGCAAAGGCAACGGCGAGGGCGGTGATGAGTATTTTTCGGCAGCGCGACATGGCGGTTAGTTTGAAACGGTATGGGCGGCATTTTGCCATAGCTTATTTTGTGGATTGGTGATTTGCGTCTCGTCATGCCCCTCACCCTAACCCTCTCCCCACAAGTGGGGAGAGGGGACTGAAACAATTCCCTCTCCCCGTTTACGGGGAGAGGGGTAGGGTGAGGGGAAGAACAACTACATCCCCTTCGCCTTCCCCGCCTCCTCCAACAAAAAATCCTGAAACGTCCGCGCCGCCACCGACAGCCGTTTGTTCTTGCGATGCACGATGTGCCAGTGCCGTCCGATGGGGAAGCCGGTCACGTTGAGGATGCACAATCGTTTGGTTTCCAGTTCGAGTTCGATGCCGTGGCGCGAGATGATGCCGATGCCGATGTGCGCGTTGACCGATTGTTTGACGGCTTCGTTGGTGTCCATTTCCAGATGCGCGGGCAGCGGTAAATGATGTCCGGCGAAAAAGCGTTCGACCACGCCGCGCGTGCCGGAGCCGCGTTCGCGCAGCACGAAAGTTTCTTTCGCCAACTGCGTCGGCGTGATTTTTTTCTGCTTCGCCAGCGGGTGATCGGGCGCTGCGATGACGACCAGCGGGTTGTCCATGAAGGGATGCGCCACCATGTCGGCCTCGTCCGGCGGTTGCCCCATGATGGCGAGGTCGGCGGTGTTTTCGATCAACTGGCGAATCACGGCGTCGCGGTTGGCGACGGAGAGGCTGACGCCAATCGCCGGATGCGCCTGGATGAATTTGGCGAGCAGTTGCGGCATGAAGTAATTGGCCGTGCTGACCACCGCGATGCTGAGCTGCCCGCGCTCCAGCCCTTTCATGTCGCCCAGCACAGATTCCATCTCCTGCAACTGCTGCAACACCGTCCGGCTGTAATGCAACACCTCGCGTCCGGCTTCGGTCAGGAACAAACGCTTGCCGTGCTTTTCCAGCAGCGGCATGCCGACGCTGTCCTCCAGTTGCTTGATCTGCATCGACACCGCCGGTTGCGACAAATACAAAGTCTCCGCCGCCCGCGAAAAATTCAAATGCCGCGCCACGGCGTCGAAGATTTTGAGTTGTTTGAGGGTGAGATTCAGCATGAAAATTACCCAAGCTCCCCCGCCGTCATTCCTGCGAAAGCAGGAATCCAGCGCATTCATTAAAAGTCACGGCGAAGCCGGGCAAAATGTTTTGTCCGCTACGCGGAATGGTTTGATTAGCTGGATT
>JAITMU010000183.1 GCA_031277195.1 Gallionellaceae bacterium
ATATTGATGCCGCGTTTGATGAGATGGATGATTGAAATTTGCGGGCGGTTACGGGACACCCATCCCCACCCTGCCCTCCCCTTGAAGGGGAGGGGATTCTCTCTCCGAAGGAAGGACACCAATTCCCTCCCCTTCAAGGGGAGGGCGAGGGTGGGGATGGGTGTCCGCCCCCCAACAACCAACAAATAAAAATGGCGCTTCTGCAAATCTCCGAACCCGGTCTTTCCTCCGCGCCGCACCAGCATCGGCTGGCGGCGGGCATTGATCTGGGGACCACCAATTCGCTGGTCGCAACGGTGCGCAACGGCATCGGCGTGGTGCTCAACGACGAGGACGGGCGCGCGCTGTTGCCGTCGGTGGTGCGCTATTTTGCCGATGGGGATGCGCAGGTCGGGCATGACGCGCTGGCGCGGCAGAGCGAAGACCCGGCCAATACCATCACGTCGGTCAAGCGTTTTCTGGGGCGCGGTTTGCGCGATCTCGGTGACGTGCTGAATCTGCCGTATCGCTTTGTCGATACGCCGGGCATGGTGCAGTTGCGCACCGTGGCGGGCGTGAAAAGTCCGGTGGAAATTTCCGCTGAAATTCTCAAAACCATACGCGCGCGCGCCGAAGCGTCGCTGGGCGGCGAACTCACCGGCGCGGTGATTACCGTGCCCGCTTATTTCGACGACGCGCAGCGTCAAGCCACCAAGGATGCCGCGCGGCTGGCGGGCATCAACGTGCTGCGCCTGCTCAACGAACCGACCGCTGCCGCCATCGCCTATGGCCTGGACAACGCCGCCGAAGGCGTTTACGCGGTGTACGACCTGGGCGGCGGCTCCTTCGACATCTCCATCCTGAAACTGTCGCGCGGCGTGTTTGAAGTGTTGGCGACCAACGGCAATTCCGCGCTGGGCGGCGACGATTTCGATCAGCGCATTTATTGCTGGCTGCTGGAAAAAAACCAGCTCTCGGCATTGAGCGCGCAAGATGCGCGTTTGCTGCTTGCGCGTTCCCGCACCGCCAAGGAAGCGCTGACCGAACATGAGCAGACGGATGTCACCGCGTTGCTCAGCACCGGCGAGACGATCAACTCCACGCTGACCCGCCAGGATTTTCAGGCCATGTCGCGCAATCTGGTGGAAAAAACGCTGCAATCCGTGCGCCGCGCATTGCGCGATGCCGAATTGAAAGCGGAGGACATCAAAGGCGTGGTGATGGTCGGCGGCTCGACGCGGATGCCTGCGGTGCGCAGCGCCGTGGCGGAGCTTTTCGGACAGCCGCCGCTGACCAATCTGGATCCCGACAAAGTGGTGGCGCTGGGCGCGGCGATTCAGGCGAATGTGCTGGCGGGCAATCGCAGCGCCGACGACTGGTTGCTGCTCGATGTGATTCCGTTGTCGCTCGGCCTCGAAACGATGGGCGGCTTGTGCGAAAAAATCATTCCGCGCAACAGCACCATCCCGACCGCGCGCGCGCAGGAATTCACGACCTACAAGGACGGCCAGACCGCCATGAGCATTCACGTCGTGCAAGGCGAGCGCGAGCTGGTCGCCGATTGCCGTTCGCTGGCGCAATTCACTTTGCGCGGCATTCCGCCGATGGTGGCGGGCGCGGCGCGCATTCGCGTGACGTTCCAGGTGGACGCGGACGGCCTGCTGAGCGTTTCCGCGCGCGAGACGGGCAGCGGCGTGGAAGCGCACGTCGAGATCAAGCCGTCCTACGGCCTCAGCGACGGCGAGATCGCGCGCATGTTGCAGGATTCCAGCCAGCACGCGCAGGACGACATGCTGGCGCGCAACCTGGCCGAAGCCAAAGTGGATGCGGCGCGTTTGCTCGAAGCCACGCAAACCGCGCTGGATGAAGACGGCGCGGCGTTGTTGCAAGCGGACGAGCGTCAGACGATGGAAAAATTGATGAATGATTTGCGCGGCACGTTGACCGGCAGTGAAACGCACGCCATCCGCAACGCAACCGAAATCCTGAATCGCGGCACCGCCGAATTCGCCGCGCGCCGCATGGATCGCAGCGTGCAAAAAGCGCTGGCGGGGCATCGGCTGGATGAATTGGAAGCGTAGAGGTGAAAGCCGTCCACATCCTCTCATCCGTCATTCCCGCCAAAAGCACGCGGGAATGACGATTTAATTTCGTGCAATAGAAAATCAACCATGCCCAAACTAACCATACTTCCCCACGAAGAACTTTGCCCGGAGGGCAGGGTGCTGGATGTTCATGCTGGCGACGTGCTGGTCGATGTGTTGCTGGACAACGGCATCGAGATTGAACACGCTTGCGACAAATCCTGCGCCTGCACCACTTGTCACGTCGTCATTCGCGAAGGCTTTTTTTCGCTGGAGCCTGCCGAAGAACTGGAGGAAGATTTGCTCGACAAAGCCTGGGGTCTGGAGCTGACTTCGCGCTTGAGTTGTCAGGTGGTGGTGGACGGCCAGGACCTGGTGATCGAAATCCCGAAATACTCCATCAACATGGTCAAGGAATGACGCGATGAAATGGACTGACGTGCAGGAAATCGCCATCGAACTGGCGGAAACGCATCCTGAAATAAATCCCGCCAACGTGCGTTTTACCGATCTGCATAACTGGGTGGTGTCGCTGCCGGATTTCGATGACGACAGCAGCCGGGGCGGAGAAAAAGTGCTGGAGGCGATTCAAGCGGCGTGGATGGGAGAGGTAGAATAGGGGGCAGGAGGTTTTTTTTGCCCCTCACCCTACCCTCTCCCCGCAAGCGGGGAGAGGGGAAAACGCGCCGCGCGTGGAGGAGATCATTCCCTCTCACCATTCATGGGGAGAGGGTAGGGTGAGGGGAAATTTTCATCACTCAAGGAACAAACTCAATGAACACATCCCGTCTCTGCACGCCCCGCGCTTTGTATCTCATCGCCGCGCTGGGCATTGCCGCCGTGCTGGGCGCAGCGTTGTATCTGCAATACGTCGAACATCAGGAACCCTGTCCGCTGTGCATGGTGCAGCGTCTGGTTTTTGAAGTCATGCTGGCGTTGTTCCTCATCGCCGGTTTGCACAATCCCCGGCGCACTGGCGCAAAAATTTACAGCGGGCTGATTGTGCTGGTCGCAATCGGCGGCATGGCGGTCGCGGGTCGTCACATCTGGATACAAAATCTGCCCAAAGACGAAGTGCCCGCCTGCGGTCCCGGTCTGGACTACATGCTGGAATCCTTCCCGCTGTCCGAGGTGTTGAAGGAACTGATGCACGGCTCCGGCGAGTGCGCCGCGAAAGGCTGGACATTTCTCTCGCTGACGCTGCCTCAGTTGTCGATGATCGGCTATGTGTTGCTTGCTGTTTGGGCGGTGCTGGTTGCCGTTCGCGCGCGGCGGATGGCGTAGCGCGTACACTCCCTCTCCCTTGATGGGAGAGGGTGGGGGAGAGGGTGAAGAATGCGTCGCCACAGCCCCCTCTCCCCAACCCCTCTGATGGAACTACTAGCCATTCGACTAAGCCCGCAAGCGGGCAAGTCGCTGGTTATCCCACGAGGGGAGAGGGGCTTAAATTCCGGGAATTTCATCATGCGTTTTTATCAATACTTCCTTCCCAACCGAGCGGCCTCCGTTCCGCTCAGCGAAAAAATCCGCGCGGGCGTTGCCGCGTTTGCGGGCATTCTGTTGTTGGGTTACGCGCTGCATTTCTTGTCGCCGCCGGGGTATCCGCCACTGGTGACGATGGTCTCCATGTCCGCCGCCGCCGTGTTGCTGTACGCCGTGCCGCACAGTCCGATGGCGCAACCCTGGCCG
>JAITMU010000006.1 GCA_031277195.1 Gallionellaceae bacterium
CGGCACAGGCCGATGCGCTAGTCCCATGACAGGGCGCCTCCTGTTTGATATTCCGTCACGCGGGTCTCAAAGAAATTCTTTTCTTTCTTGAGGTCTATCATCTCCGCCATCCACGGGAAAGGATTGGTCGCCCCCGGATACAACTCGTCGATACCGATCTGCTTGCAACGGCGGTTGGCGATGAAACGCAGATATTCCTTGAACATGCTGGCATTCAAACCCAGCACGCCGCGCGGCATGGTGTCCTCGGCGTAGCTATATTCAAGCTCCACGCCCTTCTGGAACAAGCCGCGAATTTCCTCGCGGAATTCCGGCGTCCACAGATGCGGATTTTCCGCCTTGATCTGGTTGATGACATCCACGCCGAAATTCAAATGCATGGACTCGTCGCGCATGATGTACTGATACTGCTCGGCAGCGCCGGTCATTTTGTTCTGGCGACCCAGCGCGAGAATCTGCACGAAGCCGACATAGAAGAACAGGCCTTCCATGATGCAGGCGAACACGATCAAGCTGCGCAGCAACTTCTGGTCGTTCTCCTGCGTGCCGGTTCTGAAATCAGGATTGGTCAGCGTGTCGATAAACGGCAGCAGGAATTCATCCTTGTCGCGGATGCTGGCGACTTCGTGATACATGTTGAACACTTCGCCATCGTCCAGCCCCAGGCTTTCGACGATGTACTGGTAGGCGTGCGTGTGGATCGCTTCCTCGAACGCCTGACGCAGCAAGAACTGGCGGCATTCGGGATTGGTGATGTGGCGATAGGTGCCCAGCACGATGTTGTTCGCGGCCAGGCTGTCGGCGGTCGTGAAAAAGCCCAGATTGCGTTTCACCAGACGGCGCTCGTCCTCGGTCAAGCCGTTCGGATTCTTCCACAGCGCGATGTCGGCAGACATGTTCACTTCCTGCGGCATCCAGTGGTTGTTGCAGGCAGCGAGGTATTTTTCCCAAGCCCATTTGTATTTGAACGGAACCAGTTGGTTCACGTCCGCCTTGCAGTTGATGATGCGCTTGTCTTCCACACGAATGCGGCTCGCGCTGGACGATGCGACGGTGTAGGCGTGACCGTCGGCCTGCGCCGGTTCGGCGAATGCGCTCGCACTGAACGTTTGCAATCCAAGGTCGGGCAATGCGCCGGACGTTGTTCTGGTTCCTTCGTCTTCAAATGTCAGCATGGTCTCGTTTCCTGTCTCTTGGCGTGTCCGCGCATGGCGGACAAATTCTCTCATCCTGATCTGTTGCGTCACCCTACTGGCAAGCCTCGCATTCAGGATTATCGATGGAGCAAAATTTCGTTTCTTCAACCGCTGCCGCAGCCATTGCTGCGCCCGCATCACTGGCCACGGCGTTCAACGAACCGGCGCGCGAGGTGGATTTCTCCGCCGAGGTCGCGCCCAAAGTACGCAGGTAGTAAGTCGTCTTCAGGCCGCGCACCCAGGCCAGTTTGTAGGTCTCATCCAGCTTGCGACCGGACACGCCCGCCATGTAGATATTCAGCGATTGCGCCTGATCTATCCATTTCTGCCGACGCGACGCCGCTTCAATCAGCCATTGCGGATCGACTTCAAACGCCGTGGCATAGAGATTGCGCAATTCAGCCGGAATGCGATCTATCTTGGACAGCCCGCCATCAAAATATTTCAGGTCGGCGATCATCACTTCGTCCCACAAGCCCAGACGCTTCAAGTCGGACACCAGATAGTCGTTGATGACAGTGAACTCACCCGACAGATTGGATTTGACGAACAGGTTTTGATACGTCGGTTCGATGCAGGCCGACACGCCGACGATGTTGGAAATCGTTGCTGTCGGCGCGATGGCGATGCAGTTCGAGTTGCGCATGCCGTGTTCCTTGATGCGCGCGCGCAAGGCCTCCCAGTCCATCGCGGACGACATGTCCACCTCGACGTAACCGCCACGCGACTCGCGCAGCAGTGCCACCGAATCCTGCGGCAGGATGCCGCGATCCCACAGGCTGCCGTGATAGCTGGAATAACGACCGCGCTCCTCAGCCAGACCCGAAGACGCCGAATAAGCGTAGTAGCACACCGCCTCCATCGAGCGATCAGCAAACTCAATCGCCGCTTCCGACGCATAGGGAATGCGCAGTTCGTGCAGGCAATCCTGAAAACCCATGATGCCCAAGCCGACCGGACGATGCTTGAGGTTGGCGTTGCGCGCCTTGCCCACCGCGTAGTAGTTGATGTCGATCACGTTGTCCAGCATGCGCATCGCCGTGGTAATGGTGCGCTGGAGTTTTTCGTGATCCAGTTGTCCGTACTTTTCATGCCCTTTCGGATACAGGTGCGCGGCGAGATTGACCGACCCGAGATTGCACACGGCAATTTCAGAATCCGATGTGTTCAGCGTAATCTCGGTGCAGAGGTTCGAGCTATGCACCACGCCGACGTGTTGCTGCGGCGAGCGCACGTTGCACGGATCCTTGAACGTGATCCACGGATGACCGGTCTCGAACAGCATGGTCAGCATCTTGCGCCACAGCGATTGCGCGGGGATTTTCCTGAACAATTTGAGTTCGCCGCTGGCGGCCTTGGCTTCGTAGCCAAGATAGGCGCGCTCGAAATCAGCGCCGAATTTGTCATGCAGATCCGGGCAGTTCGACGGCGAGAACAGCGTCCACTCGCCGCCCTCCATCACGCGCTTCATGAACAAATCGGGAATCCAGTTGGCTGTGTTCATGTCATGCGTGCGACGGCGGTCGTCGCCGGTATTCTTGCGCAGTTCGAGAAACTCCTCGATGTCCAGATGCCAGGTTTCCAGATACGCGCACACCGCGCCCTTGCGCTTGCCGCCCTGATTCACCGCCACGGCGGTATCGTTCACCACCTTGAGGAACGGCACCACGCCTTGCGATTTGCCGTTGGTGCCCTTGATGTGGCTGCCCAGCGCGCGCACATTCGTCCAGTCGTTGCCGAGTCCGCCCGCGTATTTCGCCAGCAGCGCGTTTTCCTTGATCGCCTCGTAGATGCCGTCGAGATCGTCTTCCACCGTGGTCAGATAGCAAGACGACAGTTGCGAACGCACCGAGCCGGAGTTGAACAGCGTCGGCGTCGAGCTCATGAAATCAAAGCTGGACAACAACCGATAGAACTCCACCGCGCGCGCTTCGCGATCCGCCTCGTTGAGCGCCAAGCCCATCGCCACGCGCATGAAAAACGCCTGCGGCAATTCGATGCGCGCGCCGTCAACGTGCAGGAAATAGCGGTCATACAGCGTTTGCAGGCCGAGATAGCCAAATTGCAGATCGCGGCTGGAATCAAGCTCCTGCCCCAGACGCGCCAGGTCGAAGTGCGCCAGTTCCTCGTTCAGCAAGCCCGCCGCAATGCCGCGCTTGATGAAGGAAGGAAAATATTCGGCATAGCGCGTCGTCATGTCGGCGTGCGTGACTTCTTCGCCGAGGATTTCGCAGCAGATGTTGTTCAGCAGCAGGCGCGCGGTCACAAAACCATAAGCGGGATCCTGCTCGATCAGCGCGCGCGCGGACAGGATGGTGCATTTGCGCACTTCCTCCACCGACACGCCGTCGTACAAATCCTTCAGCGTGAGTTTGAGAATCTGCTCCGCGTTCACCGCGTCGCCCAGTCCGACGCAGGACGTTTCGATCAAGGCGCGCAGCTTTTCGATATTCAGCGGGCGCGTCGCCGCGCCATCGCGAACCTGCATGACCGGCTGTTCGGCCTCGCCAGCAGCTTCCTTCTTCGCCTTGGCGCGCTCCTGCGCGCGACGCTCGCGATACAACACATAGGAACGCGCGACATCATGTTCGCCGGAGCGCATCAACGACAACTCGACCTGATCCTGAATGTCCTCGATGTGCAGCGTCCCGCCATGCGGACGACTGCGCAACAGCGCGCTGACCACCGCCGTCGTCAGTTGCTCGACCTGCTCGCGCACCCGCGCGGACGCAGCGCCCTGCCCGCCATTCACGGCGAGAAAAGCCTTGGTCATGGCAATGGCAATCTTCGCTGGCTCGAACGGAACGACCGAACCGTTGCGACGAATGACCTTGTATTGATCGAACTGCGTGGAGGATGGGGTGGAAGACGTTTCGCCGGACACATCACGGACGAACACGGTGGAAGACGCTATATTTTCAGTGGCAAGCAGCATATTTTTCCCTTCTCTATTGCCGTAAACCACGCCAGTTTGCACTGGCCGGCTCAAAAAACGGAACCCCTACCATCTAGTCATAACTACTATATCTAGTATCCGGCTCCCTGATTTGGCCTAATTCTAGTGCATATAAAATTTTATGCAAGCGATATTTAGCTTTTTTCATCTTTCTCATTTAGCTGTCGCTGCAGTGGCAGCAGACCGCCTCCCGCCAGCGCGGCCAGATAACCCGCCCAGTCGAAAAAAGGCCCCGGATCCGTCTTGCGACCGGGCGCAATATCCGCGTGACCGGCGACGGCGCGCAAGGGATACGCGCGCCGCAAACGCCGCGTCAGCCGAACCAGCGACGCATACTGACGCGCATCAAAGGATGCGTCATCGCTGCCCTCAAGCTCAATACCGATGGAAAAATCGTTGCAGCGTTCGCGCCCCTGCCAGCGGGAAACGCCCGCATGCCAGGCACGCTTGCCGCAGGGGACGAACTGCACGATGGCGCCGTCGCGCCGAATGAGAAAGTGGGAAGAAACCTTCAGTCCGGCGAGCTGCGCATAATAAGGATGGGATGCCGTATCCAGCGTATTGGTGAACAGCCGCTCAATCGCATCGCCGCCAAATTCGCCGGGCGGCAGGCTGATGTTATGGATGACCAGCAATTCCACCGCCATGCCGCGCGGGCGGGAATCACAATTCGGCGAGGCAACGCAACGCACGCCGCTGAACCAGCCTGCCTTATTCGCCTTCATGGATGCGCACGGGAGGAATTACTCGGATCGATTCTCGAACGCGCGGCGATGATCTTCGCAGCAAAAGAAGCGGCTGCCCGCCGTCACGCTTTCTTCCTTGGGCAGATGCACACCGCATTGCGCGCAGCGCACCATGTCTTTGACCTGGGAAGGGGAGGATTCATCATTCGCGGCGGGGCGCTTGAGGAAAGACCTCAACAGCCAGTACAGCGCAACGATGACGACAGCAATAAATAGCAGACGACCTATCACCGCACGACTCCGCAAAAGCCGCCCCAAGGCGGCGGAAAAAATTGGTCGGAGTGAGAGGATTCGAACCTCCGACCCCTGCGTCCCGAACGCAGTGCTCTACCAGGCTGAGCCACACTCCGAAAACCAGCACTGTCTTGCGACAGTAAAAACTAGAA
>JAITMU010000007.1 GCA_031277195.1 Gallionellaceae bacterium
CTTTCCTGCCGCGATCAAATCCGCGAACGCGCCCAGCGTGTCTTCCAGCGGCGTGTTGGCGTCGTCAACGTGCGCTTGATAGAGATCAATGCAATCGGTTTGCAAACGGCGCAGGGAATCTTCGACCGCCTGCCGAATGTACGCAGGCGACAAGCCCTGCTTGCCCGCGCCCATCTCCATGCCGACTTTGGTGGCGATCACCACGCGGTCGCGCTTGCCGCTCGCGCGCAGCCATTTGCCAATGATGGTTTCCGATTCGCCGCCAGTGTGGCCGGGAATCCAGTTTGAATACATGTCGGCGGTGTCGATGAAATTGAAACCGGCATCAAGCCAGGCATCGAGCAGGCGGAAAGACGTGGCTTCGTCCACCGTCCAGCCAAACACATTGCCGCCGAAACAGAGTGGTGAAACGCGCAGGCCGGAACGGCCAAGCGGACGCAGTTGCATGGGAGTCTCCTCGGTTGAATCGTGGCGGACTGTAACACATGAATCCGGCAGATCGCGGCTTGCCGTACTTGCGCAAGCCGCAAAGCTAATTTGTTTGAAATTCGCCAGCGTAGCGGAACACCTGCCCGAAAAGCGGATGCGTGAGGCGGAAATCCATGGCGAAGCGATTGTTACTCAAGGCGTGTTCAATGATCGTAGTGTGGCCGAGCGCCAGCCATTCGGGAATCGGCAGCAGCCAGCATCCCAGCTTGATGACGAAGCGCACGCCCTGATAATGCAGGCGGCTTTCGCTATCCACATGCACGGCCATTTCCAGCCCCAGTGCCGGATTGACGAATTCGATGAATCGGTTGCCGCCCGCGTGTATCCAGAGGCTGTTGAACGGGATGGTTTTGCCGTCGGGCCAGGTCATGGTTCTGTGCCAGCGTTGGCGCTCGCCTTCCATGTGTCTTTCCACCACCGTGGTCACGTTCTTGCCGGAACGGTCGACCAGCGCACCGAAGCGGCGCAGCAGCATGAGCGCGGGTTGCATCCAGCGTGGATACTCGATGTCCATGTGGCCGGTTTCGATGCTGTTTGCATATTGGTAATGCGCTTGCAAGGCGGGCGGCAGTTTGTGCCAGTCGTCACCGAGTGCGCGCTGCATGAGATTTTGCATGGTTAGCCTCCTGTGTATTTGAACGTCATCAGTGCCACTACCAGCACCATTGCGATAAACGCCGGCACGCCCAGCCAGAACCACAGCCGCGCCATGCGCCAATAGCGATCCGGCAGAGGAATGTTGCGGTGCGCGGCATCGCTGGCAATGTTCTTCATGCGGATTTGCAGCCAGACCACTGGTAGCCAGCACATGCCTGCGAGCGCGTACAAGCCGAGGCTGGCTGCGATCCATGGTGTCGTCAGCGGCCAGCCTGCTAGTGTCGCCAGCCACACGCCGCTGATCGGTTGGAAGATCACCGTTGGCGTAGTGAACAGCCAGTCGGCGAGAACGACGTGGCGGTTGGTGGCTGCGATGTGGGCGACGTTGCCGCTTCTGTCGGCCATCCATTTATAGAACGCACTACCCAAACCGGTGCCGAACAGAAGCACCATGCTGAGAAGATGCAGTGTTTTGAGTGTGAGGTAAGTCATGGTGTCTCTCTCGGGGTTGATGCGTCAGAAAAAAACAGGCGCGGCTCGAACGGATGGGGCGGGCGACCCAGAAAGCGCGTTAGCGCCTGTGCGTCTGTGTGAGAACCGGCGTTGAGCATTCGTAAGTTTTCCGGGGACAGCATAGGGCTGAAACGGCGTCCCAAGTACGCAAACGCCAGCGCCAGGTTGAGCGGAATCGGCAGCAGAAGCGCGCGCGGCAAGCCCTGCGCTTCTCGCATCCGTTGCAGCCATTCAGCGTAGGTGATGATTTCCGCGCCAGCGACATCCAGCGTTTGCGGACTCTCCGTCGTGGTCAGGCTGTGCAGTACGGCGGCGGTCAGATCGCTGATATGCAGCGGCTGCAAGCGTTGCTGTCCATCGCCGATAACGGGAATTAACGGTAGCTTGGCCAGACGCATGAACAGCGCGGCGCTGGTTCCGCCCAAGCCGTAAATCAGCGAGGGGCGCAGCACAAACCAGTCCAGATCAAGCGTGCGCAAATGATCGTCCGCTGTGCGCTTGCTCAAGTGATAAGCAGAAAACGCAGTTTCATCCGCGCCCAGTGCGGAAATCTGCACCACTCGGCGCACGCCCGCGCGAACGCAGGCGTCGAACAGCGCGATGGGCGCTTTCGTGTGCAAGGTGACAAAACGCTGCGTGCTTGTTTCGCCGATGATGCCGATACTGTTCACCACTGCATCAACGCCGTCCAGATGCGTCAGCCAGTCGGCGGGCGCGAGCATCCGGTTCACATCGACACCGTGACGGCGAGAAACGAGCCGGACTTGATGCCCCGCGCGGACAAGCGCTGCTGCGATATTGCGCCCGATAAAGCCGCTTGCGCCGGTGAGCAGGATGTTCATGACCCCTTCCGTTCCGGCGTCGCCACGAAGCCGCCCATGCGCTTGCCGATTATCCGCAAGCCAAGTAGCAATCCGCCCAGTGCGGCGATGACCGCCAGGCGTATGTCGCTGAAGGGCGTGGCGAAGGAGGCAAACGCGCTGACAACGAGCACAAACAGCAAAGGCGTGATGGTCAGCATTACCCGTGTGTAGGCCAACCAGAACGCGGCGGCTTGTTCGTTGGGACAGGTCAGGCGCAACATGTTGACGAGCGGACTGGACAGCGCAGCCAGCACAGCGAGGCTCAAGACGATACTGATGGTGAGTTCGGCGAGCAGCAGATAAGCATTCATGGCAGGACTCCTTGCGGTGATTGGGAGTCTTCAGTATGGCGATGAGCGACGGGTAAAACTTCCGGTTTGATCGAAGCGGAGCGGGTTTATGGTTCGGAAAGATGAATCCGGAATAAAAAATTACGCTTTCTCGTGCAGCCGTCGATATTGCCCTGGTGTCATGCCTTCGATTTCGCGGAAGGCTTCGTAAAAATTCGATTGTGCAGTGAAGCCCACGCTTAAACCCACCGACAGTACGGATGCGCTGGGTTCGTTGCAAAGCATGGTTTTGGCGGCGTCGATGCGGTGTTCGCGCAGGTAGCGGGAAAAGCCTTTTCCCAAGCGACTGTTGATGAGTTCTGACAACTGATGTGTGCTTAACGTGAGATGTTCAGCGAGTTTGGCGAGATTCAAATCGGGGTCGGAAAAAATCCGCTCATCCTTCATCAAAGCGTCCAGTTGCACCAGCGCTGCGTTGCAATCAACATTGGACAGCGTTGAATTGGCATAGACCGCGCGCGCCGTTTCGCTGACTTCGGTGGAGAGTTGGGGGCGTCGGTTGAGCGTGGTTTGCACCAGCAGGAAAGCGAGGCCGATGGAAATTGAGTACAGGGTGAAAAACAATTTTCCGGGCAAAACCGCCTGAATCAATCCGAGAATGGATACGCCGATGGCGATGGTGAATACAACGCTCAACCAGATCATTTCCAGTCTGAAATTGGCGCGCTCTCTGCGTAGCGCATAGAGACTGCGCGCCAACCAAAGCAGATAGCCTGCCCCGACGACGAAGGCCAGAGGCAACGCAACGGATGCTGGTAGCGCGGGCGCGATGATGACGGGCAGGATGTGTGCGATTTGTGCGGGGCGGAACGCTGAGTGAACTTGCGGGCGCAGCAGCGGCTCGCTGTAGAGAAAAAACGCAGGCGCGACAGCAAACAGCAACGTGCGATAAACAGGTGACTCAATCCACGGCCAGTCGAGGTCAAGCCAGGCAAAGTGGGCAAGCTGCAAACCGGCCAACGCCAGCAACAACACAAGCCCCATGATTCTTGATGTGGCCTGTCCTTCGTAATGCACGGCGCGAAAATGCGTCAGTGCGAGCGACAAGGCGCTGAATAAGGAAAAACCGATAAGCATCAAAGCGAGCGAAATCATGTTCCCGTAATCATACTCGCAGATGAATTGCGGTTAGAAAAAAAGACCCGGATGCGTTTCCCGGGTCTTGAATTGTGGGGGAGCTGATCCCGCCCCTGCGAGTGCCACGCAGGCTTTATCTCAGAGTGCGATGGTGTTGTCCTCTACCGTCGGCGTTTGGCCGTTGTTCTTGACCGATGCAATGCCGTTGTCCCGCGAGGCTTCCGAGGAATACATCTGGCTGGTGCCGATGACCTGATGATTTTCCGCTTTCAGGTTGAAGTAGGGGCTGCCGTCTTTGGCGACGTTTCTCTCGTATTTCTCGTCCTGAGGACTGTTGGCCTGAACCGAGAGTATCCCGTTCTCAGCCGATGCCTTGGTGGTGTACATGGCGCTGGTGAGGATGACCTCGCCGTTACCCGCTTTCAACACAAAATAAAACTGCGAATCGTTGCTGCTGTTCAGTACGAATTTTCCAGACATGACAGTTTCCTCCCGCTTTTCGGTTGACTTAATGTAAGCCTGTTAAAGGCTTTGTGATATTAAGCTATTTTGTTCTGGATTGCAGCTTGCTTGTGACGAGCGGCTGGCAAGAAAAAAGCCCGGAGGAAATCTCCGGGCTGGTGATGGTGGAGGCGGGGGGAATTGAACCCCCGTCCGCGAGTCCTCTACAGGCAGTTCTACATACTTAGTCAGGCTGTTTGATTTAATCCGGCAGACGCCAACCGACGGGCTGCTGACAGACGATCCACCTTGGATTTAATGCCGCGCAAAGTGGCCCTGCGCGACACGATTCCGTGTAGTGACCTCACTCATCTCCACCTTGCGGTTTCGAGCTCCACTACGGACAGCGGAGTGTGAGGGCAGGCCTTAAGCGGCCAGTGCGTAAGTTTCGTCGTTTGCGACTATTGGTTTCCAGCTTTTAACGAGGTGGCGGGTCCTCGGTATGCCCTGCGTTGCTTTGCAACCCACGTCGAAGCCAGGTCGCCCCCGGTTCGTTGCAGTACGGTGAATTGTAGCAGGTTGAGATGGGTGAGGGCGGGGAAAGTTCCGGTGTTTTCCTTCGTCATTCCCGCTTGCGCTGGAATAACGGCAGGGGCGGGATGGCGTGTTACAAAAGCCGCAAGATTAAATCTGTCACATAACTTTCAAACAAATTTCATCCGGCAGAAATACGACGCAGTTAGTGTTCGACCACTTAACCAACGGAGACGACACATGCTGCAACTTCGCGAATCACCCCTGCATCCCCGGCGCGGCTTGGCGCTGAATCTTGCCCGCACGCCCGCCGACATCGAGGCGGCGCAACATTTGCGTTACAAAATATTTGCGGAAGAAATGGGCGCGCGCCTGCCGTTTGCGGAGGAGCGCATGGATCGTGACATTTTCGATGCGTATTGCGAGCATTTGCTGGTGCGCGACAACGCCAGCGACCGCGTGGTCGGCACGTATCGTCTGCTTTCGCCGCAACAGGCAAAAAATATCGGCAGCTATTATTCCGAATCCGAGTTTGATCTGGTGCGCTTGCATGCGCTGCGCGAGCGCATGGTTGAGGTGGGTCGTTCGTGCGTGCATGAGGATTACCGCGACGGTGCGACCATCGCTTGTTTGTGGTCTGGCATCGCGGAATACATGCAGCGGCACGGTCACGAATATCTGATCGGCTGCGCCAGCATCAGCATGGCGGACGGCGGTCATTGCGCCGCGAGCATTTATCGCAAGCTGGAAAAATTGCATCTGTCGCCATCCGAATACCGCGTGTTTCCGCGCTGCCCGTTGCCGCTGGATGCGCTGAACAACACATTGGATGCGCCGGTTCCGCCGCTAATCAAAGGCTATATGCGCTTGGGCGCGTATGTGTGCGGCGAACCTGCCTGGGATCCCGAATTCAACACGGCGGATTTGTTTATCCTGCTGCCTTTGTCGCGGCTTTCCGCGCGCCATGCGCGACATTTCATGAAGGTCTAGTCAAGCGGCGCGACGTGTTGAAATGACATGCAGACTGATTCTTCCGATTTGATACGCGCGCAAATTCTTTCCGCTTCCCGCCCGCAGTTGAATCGCGTGGTCGCTGGCTGGCGCATGCTGCATGTCGGCGTGCATATCGCTTACGGTTTGTTGCTGGCGACGCTTTACCCCGCGTGCAGCTGGTCTGCGCAGCGACGCTTGATGCGGCATTGGATGCGCGGCTTGCTGGGCATTTTGCGCATCGGTCTGGAAACGCGCGGCGATTTTCCCGTCATGCCGCAGAGCCGGATGTTCGTCGCCAATCACATCTCATGGCTTGATCCAATGTTGATCGGCGCGGTGACGCCCGCCTGCTTCGTCGCCAAATCCGAAGTCGGCGCCTGGCCGTTGCTGGGCTGGTTATGTCGCCGCGTCGATACCTTGTTCATTCGCCGCGATGTGCGGCGCGATGCCATGAGCGCCAGCAATCAAATCGCTGCACTGCTGCGCCAGGGCGAATTCGTCGTCATCTTTCCGGAAGGCACCACCACGACAGGCAGAGAGACGGCGCACTTTCATTCTTCGCTGCTGCAAGGCGCAGTGGATGCGCGCGCCGCCATCCAGCCGGTCGCCATTCGTTTTCACGACGACAACGGCCATCCCAACGAAGATGCCGCTTATGTGGGCGACATGTCGTTTGTGCAATCGCTGTGGAAAATTTTACGCAGCCCGGCGCTGTATGCCACGCTGATTTATCTGCCTGTGCTGCCTGCGAGCGACAATCGCCGAATGCTTGCAGCGCAAGCGCGTGAGGCGATTGATGAGGCGTTGAAAGCGTAGGGGTTCTCAGGTTTTTGCCGTCATTTCCGCTTTCGCGGGGATGACGATAGGCGTTTGCGGGTTACAGAAACCGCAACAACTCCATCGGCGCAGCAATGCTGCCATCCGCCTGCCAGTTTTCTACCGAAGCATCGGCGCTCACATAGCCGTAACTGGCGATGATGCCGCGCATGTTCGCGGCGCGGGCGGCTTGCATGTCGCGCAGGTCGTCGCCGAGATAGAGGCAGTGTTCGGGTGCGACGCAGATGTCGTTGGCGGCTTTCAATAATTGATCGGGAAAAGGTTTGGCGCGCGCGCAAGTGTCGCCGCTGATGAGACAGGCGGCGCGGTCGGCGTAGCCCAGCGCTTGCATCAAGGGAACGGTGAAGCGGTGCGGTTTGTTGGTGACGATGCCCCAGGGCAGCTTGCGTCGTTCCAGTTCGTCCACCAGTTCCGCCATGCCGTCGAACAGGTGTGAATGATCGCAGCCATGCTCGGCGTGGTAGTTCAGAAAATCGGTGCGCAGTTGCTCAAATTCCGGCGCGTCAGGCTCGATGCCGAAGCCCAG
>JAITMU010000021.1 GCA_031277195.1 Gallionellaceae bacterium
AATGACCTCCAACGAACGCTGCCTCAAAGGAAAAAACGCAAGCTGGCGATGGTGAGAACCGTTCTGTCGTCATGCCGCGCGCGTCGCGGTGCGTTTTCACGGAGTTGAAAAAACTCCGCAGTTTTGAGGAGTCGGCCTGTTGTCACCCATCACCGAACAAGAATTCAATCGCCTTGCCCAGCAGGGCTACAACCGCATTCCACTGGCTGTCGAGACGTTTGCCGATCTCGATACGCCGTTGTCGCTGTATCTCAAACTCGCCAACAAACCGTATTCCTATCTGCTGGAATCGGTGCAGGGCGGCGAGCGTTTCGGGCGTTATTCCTTCATCGGTTTGCCAGCGGACAGCCGTCTCACCGTGCGCGGCAAGCGTGTCACGCTGACGCATGGCGAGAACGAAAGCGCGCACGACACGGACAACCCGCTCGACTTCATCAAGGAATACCAGTCGCGCTTTCGCGTCGCTTCGTTGCCGGGGCTGCCGCGGTTTGCCGGTGGTCTGGCGGGCTATTTCGGCTACGACACGGTGCGCTACATCGAACCGCGCCTCGCGCAAACCGAAAAACCCGATGCGATTGGCGCGCCCGACATTCTGCTGATGCTGACCGAGCAGCTTGCGGTGGTGGACAATCTCTCCGGCAAGCTGACCTTCATCGTTTACGCCAATCCCGAACAGGCCGACGCCTATCAACTGGCGTGCGCGCGGCTCGAAAATCTGCAACGCCTGTTGCGCCAACCGGCGTCGATTCCGCACGCGCCGCAGATGTACCGTTACGACGCGCAATCGGAATTTGGCGAAGCGGCGTTCAAAGCGGCGGTGGAAAAAGCCAAGCGCTACATCTTCGACGGCGACGTCATGCAGGTCGTGCTGGCGCAGCGCATGGCACAGCCGTTTCCGGCAGCGCCGCTGTCCCTGTATCGCGCGCTGCGCAGCATCAATCCGTCGCCCTACATGTTCTATTACGACATGGGCGATCATCAGGTGGTGGGCGCGTCGCCGGAAATTCTGGTGCGACTGGAGCAGGGCGCAGTCACCGTGCGCCCCATCGCAGGCACGCGCCCGCGCGGCAAGACGCCACAGCAGGATGCCGAACTCTCGCAGGAATTGCTCGCCGACCCGAAAGAACTCGCCGAACATTTAATGCTGATCGATTTGGGGCGCAACGATGTAGGCCGCGTCGCGCAAAACGGCTCGGTTGTCTTGACTGAAAAAATGGTGGTCGAGCGTTATTCGCACGTCATGCACATCGTTTCCAATGTCGAAGGCGCGATCAAACCCGGCCTCGATGCGATAGACGTGCTGAAAGCCACTTTCCCCGCAGGCACCGTGAGCGGCGCGCCCAAAGTGCGCGCGATGGAAATCATCGACGAGCTGGAAGTGTCCAAGCGCGGCATTTACGCGGGCGCAGTCGGCTATCTGGGTTTCAATGGCGACATGGATCTGGCGATCGCACTGCGCACCGCCGTCGTGAAAAACGAAACGCTCTACGTGCAAGCGGGCGCGGGCATCGTCGCCGATTCCGTGCCTGAAAGCGAATGGCAGGAAACCCAAAACAAAGCCCGCGCCGTGCTGCGCGCGGCAGAGATGGTGCTCGACGGTCTCGACGCCAAACTGCATCGCTGAAAGGAGCCGCCATGTTATTGATGATCGACAATTACGACTCCTTCACCTACAACCTGGTGCAGTATTTCGCCGAGCTGGGCGCGGAGGTTGTTGTTCGGCGCAATGATGAAATCACGGTGGCGCAGGTTGGTGAAATGCAGCCGCAATACATCGTCGTGTCACCGGGGCCTTGCACGCCGAATGAAGCGGGAATTTCGGTGCCGGTGATCAAACAATTCGCGGGCAAGGTGCCGATTCTGGGCGTGTGTCTTGGACACCAGAGCATCGGTCAGGCGTTCGGCGGTCGCATCGTTCACGCGCAGCAGGTGATGCACGGCAAGACCTCGCCGATTCATCATCACGGCAACAGCGTATTCACCGGCCTGCCCAATCCCTTCACGGCGACGCGCTATCATTCGCTGGTGATCGAGCGCGCGAGTTTGCCCGAATGTCTGGAAATTACCGCGTGGACGGACGACGGCGAAATCATGGGCGTGCGCCATCGGGAGCTTGCGGTGCATGGCGTGCAGTTCCATCCTGAATCCATCCTTACGGAACATGGACACGCGATGCTGAAAAATTTTCTGGACGGCAAACCATAATGGTTAACTCCCTCTCCCTTGATGGGAGAGGGTTGGGGAGAGGGTGGTAGGGATTTGCCCCCTCTCCCCCACCCCTCTCCCGCGAGGGGAGAGGGGCTTAAACCTGACATATCGGAGAAAAACATGAAACCCCAAGACGCCCTCAAACGCATCATCGAACACCGCGAAATTTTCCACGACGAGATGGTTTCGCTGATGCGTCAGATCATGAGCGGCGAAGTCACGCCGGTGATGATTGCGGCGATCATTACCGGGCTGCGCGTCAAAAAAGAAACCATAGGCGAAATCGCTGGCGCGGCCGTGGTGATGCGCGAACTCGCCACGAAAGTCGAAGTCGCGGACGATGGTCGGCTGGTGGACACCTGCGGCACCGGCGGCGATGGCGCGCACAGTTTCAACATTTCCACCGCGTCGGCGTTCGTCGCGGCGGCGGCGGGCGCGAAGATCGCCAAGCATGGCGGACGTTCGGTGTCGTCGCAATCCGGCAGCGCGGACGTGCTGGAATCGCTGGGCGTGAACATCAATTTGTCGCCGGAGGCGACCGCGCGCTGCATCGCGGACGCAGGCTTCGGTTTCATGTTCGCGCCGAGCTATCACAGCGCGATGAAGCACGCCGCGCCCGTGCGCAAGGAACTCGGCGTGCGCACGCTGTTCAACATCCTGGGTCCCTTGACCAATCCCGCTGGCGCGAAGCAACAACTGATGGGCGTGTTTCATCGTGATCTGGTCGGCATTCAAGCGCGCGTGCTGCAACGCCTCGGCAGTCGTTGCGCGCTGGTGGTGCATGGCGAGGATGGCCTCGACGAAATCACGCTTACCGGCAACACGCTGGTGGCGGAACTCAAGGACGGCGAGGTGTGCGAATACACCATTCATCCGCGCCAGTTCGGTTTGGAGACGGCGACGCTGGAAGACATTCACGCCGCCAGCGTGGAACAGTCGCGCGACATGCTGCTCGGCGTGCTCGACAATCGTCCGGGTCCCGCGCGCGACATCGTGCTGATGAACGCAGGCGCGGCGATCTATCTCGCGGGACTGGCCGCGTCGCTGGAAGACGGCGCGCGCATGGCCGCCAACGTCATCGCCAACGGCGCAGCGAAGCAGAAACTCGCGGAGTTGGTGCGGGTTAGCAAGGGCTGAGTCGTCGTATTTCCCCCTCTCCCCAACCCCTCTCCCACGAGGGGAGAGGGGCTGCCGTGTTTCCTGTCTCTGCGGGATCGGATGCACTCTCCCCTCTCCCCTCGTGGGAGAGGGGCTGGGGGAGAGGGGGCTTTACGAGGCAAATCGTGAAAAAATTTTCTCCTGATCAAGAAGCCGCTCCGCTCATCCCGCCCTCCAGCGAGGACGCCGCCGCCATTCGTCACTGGCTGAACACGCTCCCCTACACTCTGGAAGAACGCGATCTCATCCGCCGCGCCTGCGAATTTGCCGCGCCGCTCTACCATGATCGCAGTGAACTCACCGGCACGCCGTTGCTGCGTCACGCGCTGGGTTCCGCTTCCATCCTCGCCGATTTGCGCATGGATCACGACACCATCGCCGCCGCGGTATTGCATGCCGTGCCGGACAATGCGCTGCCGTTGAAAGAGCGTTTCGGCGCGAGCGTTGCTGCGCTGGTGGATGGCATCGCAAAAATGGAGCATGTGCGCCAGTTCAGCGAAATGCGCGAAGGCGCGATGGACAAGGAAGAAGCGGCGCAGCAAATCGAAAGCCTGCGCAAGATGCTGCTGGCGATGGTCGAGGACATTCGCGTGGTGCTGATCAAGCTGGCGGAACGCACGCAAACCATGCGCAATCTTTCGCGCGCGGACGAGGCCACGCAACGCCGCATCGCGCGCGAAACGCTGGGGATTTTCGCGCCGCTGGCGAATCGTCTCGGCGTGTGGCAACTCAAGTGGGAACTCGAAGATTTGTCAGTGCGCTATCTCGAACCGGCGCTGTACAAGCGCGTCGCCGGACTGTTGGACGAGCGCCGCGTCGATCGTGAACGCTACATCGAAGAAGTCGTCGAGATTTTGCGCAAGGCGCTGGCGCGCGCGGGCGTGGCGGCGGAAGTGAACGGACGCCCCAAACACATTTACAGCATCATCGCCAAGATGAAGCGCAAACAACTCGCCTTCAGCGATTTGTATGACGTGCGCGCGGTGCGCATTCTCACAGAAAACATCGAGCAGTGTTACGCCGCACTGTCGGTCGTGCATGAACTCTGGCCGCCGATCACCAGCGAATTTGACGACTACATCGCGCATCCAAAATCCAACGGCTATCGCTCGCTGCACACCGCCGTGACCGGCCTGCGCGGCCTGCCGGTGGAAGTGCAGATACGCACGCGGCAGATGCACCACGATTCCGAACTCGGCGTCGCTGCTCACTGGCGCTACAAGGAAAACCGCCGCGCGGAAACCGGCGTGGACGAAAAAATCACCTGGCTGCGGCAGATTCTCGCGTGGAAATCCGAACTCACCGACGGCGAGATGCAGGCGCAATTCCGCAACCGGCTGTTGCAGGATCGCGTGTACGCGCTGACGCCGCAAGGCAAAGTGATCGACCTGCCGGAAGGTTCCACGCCGGTGGATTTCGCCTACACGTTGCACACCGATCTTGGCCACCGCACGCGCGGCGCAAAAATCGACGGCAACATCGTGCCGCTGAACACCAAACTGCAAACCGGCCAGCGCGTGGAAATTCTCACCGTCAAACAAGGCGCGCCGAGCCGTGATTGGTTAAGCCCGCAGCAAGGCTATCTGAAAAGCCCGCGCGCAAGAGCCAAAGTGCGTCAATGGTTCAAAGCGCAAAATCTCGACGTCAGCATCACCCAAGGCCGCGACCTGCTCGACCGCGAACTGCACCGCCTCGGCGTCACCGGCGTGAATCAGGAAAAACTCGCGCAGCGTTTGCGCTTCAACAAACTGGATGATTTGCTCGCAGCACTGGGACGCAACGAAATCACTTCGCGCCGTCTCGCACTGGCGATGCAGCAGGAAATGCCGACGCGCGTCATCGTACCGCGCCCCGCGCCCAAACGAACCGGCGCAACGCGCGCCGCGTCAGGCAGCGTGCTGATCGAAGGCGTGGACAATCTCACCGTGCGCATGGCGAAATGCTGCAAACCGGAAGCGCCGGAAGAAATCGTCGGCTACGTCACGCGATCAGGAATTACCGTGCATCGGCAAGAATGCGCATTCGTGCAGCGCGTGCCGGAGGAAAGACGGGATCGCTTGCTGGAAGCGGGGTGGGCGTAGGGCGGGGCTTGCCCCGCGCTGTGAGAATTTCAAGGTTTGTGCCGCGCGGGG
>JAITMU010000031.1 GCA_031277195.1 Gallionellaceae bacterium
CTCGTCATTCCAGCGAAAGCTGGAATCCAGTGGGTTGAATAACACCGCGTAGCGGACAACGCCGTGATGATGTTGTCCGGCTACGCCGGAGTGTTTTGATAAATGCGCTGGATTCCAGCTTTCGCTGGAATGACGAGGATGGATAATGCGGCAGCGGTTGGAAATGGCGAGAAAACGCCGCTCCTACCGCTCCCGCAACGCTTCCGCTGCCCTGTCCAGCGGTTTCAGCAGGTATTGCAGCACGGTTTTGTGTCCGGTGCGGATTTCGGCTGAGGCGACCATGCCGGGCATGATGGGGTGGCGTTTGCCGTCGGTGGTTTCTAGGTAGGCTTTTTGGGTGCGGACGTAGACTTTGTAATACGTCGTGCGCCGGTCCACTTCGTCCAGCACGCTGTCGGGCGAGATGGTTTCCACTGCGCCGGGCAGCGTGCCGTAGATGGCGCTGTCGTAGGCGGTGATCTTGATCGTGGCTTCCTGTCCGGGGTGGATGAAGGCGATGTCGCGCGGGCTGATTTTGGCTTCGACCAGCAGTTTGTCGTCCAGCGGCACAATTTCCATCAGCACGCCGCCGGGCGCGACCACGCCGCCGATAGTGGAGACGCGGATTTCCGTGACGATGCCGCGCACCGGCGAGCGAATCTCGGTGCGATCCAGCGTGCTGACGCGGCCTTTGACGATTTGCTCCAGCGGTTCCAGTTCCGCCATCGTGTCGGAAAAATCCTTTTTCAGCGCAACGTCGTATTCGTTTTTGGCGGCGTTGTAGCGGCTGTTCAGATCGGCCACGGCCTGCCGCAAACGCAGCACTTCGGCGTCGTTGGTCGCGCCGCTTTTCAGCAGCGGCACGGCCAGTTCCAGTTGTTGATTGGCGAGCCTGCGCTGCTCGCTCAAGTCGGCGAGCGTTTGCGTGATGGCGGCGCGATTTTTTTTGAACGAGGCTTCCTCACGCGCAACGATGTCGGGCGCGGCTTTCACCTCATCGGGAAAATCGACGTTGCGCGCGCCGAGCATTTCGGCGTCGATCCGCGCGGCGCGGCCTTTCAGCGCGAGGATTCTGGCCTGCGCTTCGCCGGTGGTGGCGGCGGCCATCACGGGGTCGAGTTTCGCCAGCACCTGATCGCGCTGCACGATGTCGCCTTCGCGCACGTCGAGACGCGAGACGATGCCGCCTTCCAGGCTTTGTATCATCTGGCTGCGCGAGGACGGAATCACCTTGCTCTCCCCCACCGCCACTTCGTCGAGATCGGCAAACGTCGCCCACACCACAAAGATCATCACGGCGGACAGCAGGATGTAGTAAATCCGGCGCTGGCCGGAACCCGCGGGCGGCTTCGTCATGTTGTACAGGCGGTCTTCATCAGACATGAGCGCTCTCCCCTTCTTCCGGTTTTTTCTTGCTGTTGCCTGCCAGCGCCGCCAGCGCTTCGTCGCGCGGCGCGTCCAGCACAATCTTGCCGCCATCGACGACGATGACGCGCTGCACGATGGACAGGATCGAATAGCGGTGCGTGGCGACCACCAGCGTGCGCTTGCCCAGCCATTGACCGAGATTGCGGATGACATCGCGCTCGGTCGCTTCGTCCAGCGAGGCGGTCGGCTCGTCGAGCAGCACGATCTGCGGTTCGCGCAGAATCAGTCGCGCCAGCATCAGCGATTGCTTTTGCCCGCCGGACAGCCCCGCCCCGCTCTCGCGCAGCTTGAGATCCAGACCGTGCGGCTGATTGAGCAGCAGGCGATCCGCGCAGGCAATCTGCATCGCGCGTTGCAGCGCGGCGTCGTCCGCAAACGGCGTGGCGATTTGCAGGTTGTCGCGCAGCGAGCCGTAGAACAGGCTGGAATCCTGCAACAAACAGCCGATCGAGCGGCGCACGTCAGCCACGTCGATGAAATCCAGCGGCGTGCCGTCGAGCAGGATGCGTCCCTGCTGCGGTTGCGCCATGCCGCTCAATAGCCGCAGCAGCGTTGATTTGCCCGCGCCCGTGCGCCCCAGCACCGCGATCCGCTCGCCCGGCGCAATCGACAGCGACGCGATATTCATCACCGGCGCTTCGTCGGGAACGTAGCCGTACTGCACTTTTTCAAAACGGTAACGGCCTGTCAGCACCGGCTTGTGATAGCGATCCTTGTGCGGGTCGTGATCGACCGGACGGGCGATCAGTTCATCCAGTCCCTTCTTGGCAATCTTGGCGTTTTGCAAACGCGACAGCGCCGCTGGAATTTGCGCCAGCGGCGCGAGCGTGCGGCTGGTCAGAATCGAACAGGCGATCACCGTCCCCACCGACAAGCCGGAATTCAGGATGCCGTACACACCGGCGATGACGACGGAGGCATACGCCATGTTTTGTATCGTGCCGGAAAAGCTCACCAACATGCTGGCCAGCCGCCGCTGATGCAGGGAGACTTCGCTCGCGCGCTGATTGGCCTTGCGCCACATGCTGCGGAAACGCGGTTCCGCTTGCAGTCCCTTGATGTCTTCGATGCGGTAAACCGATTCCATCAACAGCGTATTTCTGAGCGCGGATTCGGCCATGCCTTCAGTCGAGAGTTTCGCCAGCGGACGCTGCGCGAAAATGCCCGGCAACACCACCAGGGGCGCGGCCACCAGCGGCACCAGCGCGAGCCAGCCGCCGAGCAGCGCGATGATCAGAATGAAGGCGAACACAAAGGGAATGTCGAGCAGCACGCCAAACGCCGTCGAGGTCAGCAGTTCGCGCACCTGCTCAAAATCGCGCATCTGCGCGATCATCGAACCCGGCGACTTCGATCTTGCATCGTTCTTGATGTCGAGCATCCGCGAATAGAAAAAATCCGACAACTCAAGATCGGCCTTCTTGCCGAAATGATCCGTGATCGACGCGCGCGTGATGCGCAGGACATATTCGAGAATCAGCGCCAGCGCGACCCCCAGCGCCAGCACCCACATGGTGTTGAGCGAGCGTCCCGGCACCACGCGATCCCACACCTGCATGGAAAACAGCGCGGTGGAAATCGCCAGCATGTTGCCGACCAGCGACCCCATGCACAACTCGCCGATGATTTTCTTGTTCCTGGAAAACACCTCGCGCAGCCAGTCCTGCCCCTGCTTGGGCACATAATCGCTCACGCGATCGTCGATGTGGTTGGCGGCAGGTTGCAGCAGCAGCAAACGCCGAGGCGCGTCGCCGCCCTCGCCTTTCGGCTGCACGCGGATTGGCGCGATGGCGTCGCCAATTTTCACTTCGCCGGTGAGCGTGCCGTCGTCGCCCACGGCGGTAACGGCCATGATGACGTTATCCACTTCCACCAGGAAGGGACACAGCGCGCGGGAAATCGAAGTCGGGCGCAGGTGCGTGAACGTGCCCGCCAGCCCCGCCGCGCGCACCAGCGCCAGCACTTCGCTGTCGGGGTCCAGACTTTCCGACCAGGATGCCGCGCGGCGCAACGCCTCCGGCGAAGCCGACACGCCGAGATGCTTCGCGGCAAGCTGAATGGCATCCGCCCATCGCGTCATCACGGGCGACGCAGTGGCGGAACTCATCGCCGATGCGTCCGTTGTTTTAGCGTCCGTTGCTGTACTCTCGTTCGTCATGGATTTCTTTCCTTTTTAGCGGACATCGGCGCCAGCGCAAAACAGGGATGCCCCGCCGCCTTCAGTCTCACGCACGCCTTGCTTGCTTCCGTCTTGCTGTCATACGGCCCCGCGAACAAGCGGGTATATTCCCCCGACCGCACAATGGCAAGCTCAAAACCCAGCGGCAACAATTGAGTTTTGAGTCTATTCCATTCCTCACGCGCTTTGTCGTCCTGCGCATACGCGCCGAGTTGAATGCGCCAATCGTCAGGGCTGAATTCAGTCGCAGGCGGCGGGAGGATTTCTTCGCCTTCGATGGTTGTGGTTTTTGCGTCGGCGTTATTTACCCCTCCGCCGTCGTTTCCTCCTCCGCCGTCATTCCCGCGAAAGCGGGAATCCAAGGACGTTGATTGTCCCGCCTGCTGATCCAAAGGCAAACGTCCTTGGATT
>JAITMU010000054.1 GCA_031277195.1 Gallionellaceae bacterium
TCGGCCACATAGTTAAAGTCGCGCGTCGGCGTGACATCTCCCAGCTTGATCTGTTTTTTCCCGCTGGCAATTTGGCTGATGATGGTCGGGATAACCGCGCGCGCGGATTGGCGCGGGCCGTAGGTGTTGAACGGTCGGGCAACCGTAACCGGCAGGTTGAACGCATTGAAAAAACTCATCGCCATGGCGTCAGCACCGATCTTCGAGGCGCTATAAGGTGATTGCGGTTGCAGCGGATGTTGCTCGTCAATCGGCACATATTGCGCCGTGCCGTAAACTTCGCTGGTCGATGTGTGAATCACGCGCCGCACGCCATTGTCCAGCGCGGCTTGGCAGATGTTCAGCGTCCCCTTGATGTTGGTGTCAACGTAGCTGTCCGGGGCGACGTAGGAATAAGGAATGGCAATCAACGCCGCCAGATGATAAACGGCGTCAATGTCTTTGGTGATGTGCTTGCAGTAATGCGGATCACGGATGTCGCCATTAACGACTTCTATATCGTTGATGCAATCAACATCCTCCAGCCATCCCCAATAATTGAACGAGTTGTATTGAGAAAGGGCGCGAACCTGGAATCCCCGCTTGACGAGCAACTCGGTCAAGTGCGAGCCGATAAACCCGTCCGCTCCCGTAACCAGTATTTTTTTGAATTCGCTCATGCGTCCTCTTCGTCATAAAGCGCAACAGTTGTTCAGGTTAGCGCGAATCGCCTTATATTAAAAGCGATTAAACATGAGCGGATGGGCGGCGCGAGTGTTATTGCTCCGCCGGTGTCCGCGCAAAAACCTGCTAGAATCCGCCGCGTCGCGCCGTCCGGCGTTGGCGTTCCCGATAAAACTCATGTCCACTACCGCCGTTTACTTCGTCGCTTCGCCGCTGCACTATCTGGCGGCAAAGTGCATTGCCAATCGCTTTGAAGCGGGCGCGCGTCAGGTGTTGGTCTGGTATTCGCCCGGTTTGCAATCCGTGATTGTTCCCGATGAGTGGGACGCTTGCGCCTACATGCCCTGGCCGCGCTTCGAGCCGCTTCCCGGCCGGTTTGGCCGCCATCGTCGCCTGCGCGAAAATGTGCGTGTCATTGGTGATCTGGTCGGACGTTGTGATCGTCTGGTGATTCACAGCTCCGTGTTCGATACCGAGGCCATCAATTATTTTCTGCATGCGCTGCCCAGAAGCAGCGGCGCGCGTGAAACGCACGCGCGCATCCTGCCCGACGGCACGCTCAATATCAGCCGCTATCCGCTGAATGTCTGGAAGCGCATCGCGCAGCATGTGCGCCGTCTGCGTCGGCTGGTCGCGCCGGAACTGGTCTATCAACCCTTTGCGGGCGACCGCATCGGCTCCGACGCGGATTTCGTTGATCGCATTTATGTGTTGCCCGGATTGCCCAATCAATATCCCCCCGCCAAGGTCGTGACGCTGCCGCCGCTTGTTGAGCCGCGCGCGGCAACGCAAGCCCGCGAACACAAGCGCGCGCTCGTCATCGGCCAGCCCTTGGTCGGCTGCGGTCTGATGGCGGCGGCTGATCTCGACGCCGTGACACAGGAGATTCACGATTGGCTTGTCGCGCAAGGCATTACTGACGTGGATTACAAGGCGCATCCCAAGGATCCGAACCAGGAGTTGCGTCACGCCGAATACCATTTGATCGAACCCGCTGGCGCGCTGGAAGCCTGGCTTGCCGCCACGCCCTACGACGCCGTTGTCAGCGTGCATTCTTCGGCGCTGCTATCCGCCAGGCAAATTTACCCCGCCTCTGTCGAAGTCGTCGCTTTTGGCTGGGATCGCGTGCGCTTCAAGAGCGCAGACGAGCGGAGGGGAATGGAGCAAGCCTTTCTTGCCTGCGGCATACATATCCAGTGATTGAAATGCTCGGCTCCGTTCCTCGCCTGCAACGCTGCCTGTTTTCATTTTTCCCACGGCCAAGCCAGTGGTGTCGCCAGGTTGTGTGCGTTGTTCAGGGGGAAAGCGTTATTGCCCGCGTGGAGCAGGATCCCGCCTAGCCAATCTTTTTCGCATTGCTCGGCTAATCGGATGTGTCCTTGCTCGTCTTTGGATGTGACAGAGGTGGAAGACTTTATCCCCACTCCCCAGATTTGTGAGCCGCGTGTGATGACCAGATCGACTTCGACTTGATCTTTTATCAGGTCGTCCAATTGCCTATTTTGTGCCTTGGATATAGTCTGTTAATCTCGCTATAACCTATTAAAACCAATAAGTTAATGCTATCCCCACAAACACCGCCGCCCCCAGCCAGTTGTTATGCAAAAACGCTTTGAAGCACGCTTCCCGTTCGCGTCCGCGGATTAGCCGGTAGTGATAAATCGCAATCCCCGCAGCAACCAATAAGCCAGCAAAATAGGGCGTGCCGAATTGATACCGGACGCCCACCGCCGCCAGCAGCGACAGCATGGCGGCGTAGCACAGCATCACCGCCAGCACGTCGTATTTGCCGAAGAACAGCGCCGACGAGTGGATGTTGAGGCGGATGTCGTCGTCGCGATCCACCATGGCGTATTCGGTGTCGTAGGCGATGCTCCAGAAAATGTTGGCGGCGAGCATGAGCCAGGCTTCGAGCGGTACGGTGTCGAGTTGCGCGGCGAAGGCCATCGGGATGCCGAAGCCGAAGGCGATGCCGAGATAGGCTTGCGGGATGGCGAAGAAGCGTTTGGTGAACGGGTAGCTCGCGGCGAGAAAGGCGGCGACCACGGCCAGCATCAGCGTGAGCGCGTTGAGCGAGAGGATCAGCAGCAGCGCCAGCAACATCAGCACGACCGCCACCATGATCGCTTCGCGCGGTGTCACCTTGCCGCTGGTGACGGGGCGTTCGCGCGTGCGCTTCACATGCTTGTCGATGTCGCGGTCGGCGTAGTCGTTGATCGCGCAACCGGCGGCGCGCATCAGCACCGTGCCCAGCGTGAAGATGGCGACGATGCGCCAGGACGGATGTCCGCCGCCCGCAATCCACACCGCCCACAGCGTCGGCCACAGCAGCAGCAGAATGCCGATGGGGCGATCCATGCGCGTGAGTTTCCAGTACAGGGCGAAGCGTTCGGCAAATGTCATTGCGGCAATTCCAGAATGGCGGGCAGAAAAACTTCCGTGACCAGCAGCGGCGCGTCGTCCAGCGTGAACAGCGCGCGCCGCGCCCATAATACCTGCGGCGGTTCGGCGAGCGCTGTGGCGGCCTGGCGATACAGCGGATGCAGCGGGTCGAGCGCGCGCCAATGCA
>JAITMU010000099.1 GCA_031277195.1 Gallionellaceae bacterium
CGTGACTGAACCGATGCCGGTGGACGATGGTGAAACCAAGATCACCATCATGTCCAACACGTCCGAGCGCATTTCGTAGGCTGGGTAGAGCGCAGCGAAACCCAGCAACCCAACAGGAGAAATCATGGAACTCAAACTCAAACACCCATTACCCGTCGGCAACAAAGGCAAGACCATCGACGTACTGACTTTCCGCGACTTCACCACCGCTGGTGACTATCTGGCATTCGATCAACGCGGCGGCGTCGCGCAACGCATTGCGCTGATCGCCAACCTGACTGGCTCGGATGAAAGTCTCATCAAGCAGCTGCGCGGCATTGATTACCGCGCTGCCGAGAAGATCGCCGATGAAATACTCGCGGCGGATGACGCCGAAGAAGGCGAGAAAGCCGAAAAAAAGTAGTACGCATCCTCACCGCCGTCGGCTGGCTGATCCAGTATCAGCCACTGTCGGAGATTGAAGCGTTGCCATTGAAGAAGCTGTTTTTAATGGCGCAACTGGTGGCGGCGACGAAAGGCAAGACATTCAGGTAGCGGCATCTCATGCACTTACAAATTGATTTTTCCGCCAATCATTTGGTCTCTGCTTTGCGGGCGGTGCGCCAAATGGCACAGTCAGAAGACGTGCTGCGCAGCATTGGCGAAACATTGTTGCCCATCCATAAAGATCGGCACTTGAAGGACTTGGCGCCGGACGGTACGAAATGGCAAGACCTCGCTCCCGCCACGCTCAAGCAAAAGCGCAAAAAAAGACGCAAGATCAAAATGCTCTATGAGCATGGCGACTTGCTGGGCAGCTTTAGCTATCAGGTGCGCGGCAACACGCTGTACATCGGGGCAAGCGACCGGAAAGCGGTTTTTCACCACGTTGGCACGCGCCGCACAGATCGCCACCCCGGCCTGCCTGCGCGGCCATTGCTCGGTTTCCCTGATTCAGACCGGCGGCTGGTGCAAGACGTGCTGACGGATCATCTACATCAGGCATTGCAGCAGGCGCGCGGTGGTTAATTTATGAGCAACGACATCAAGCTGGGTATCAGCCTTAGCCTAAACGGGGCGAAGGATGTGGGGCAGGCGACCAGCGCAATTGATCGCCAAATCCGCGCAATGGAAGAACGCTATCGCGGGCTCCAGGCATCGGGCAAGCTCTCGCAGAAGCAACTGGCTGCTGCCAGTGATGACTTGCGTAAAAAGACAGCGGCTGCGCGCAAGGAAATCGAGAATCTGCACAAGACGGTGGGCAATACGGCCATCGGCAAGTACGCCGCCAACAATGAAGCGCGGCGCGTCTTGGGCATTCGCTCCGAGGCAGATATCCAGCGCGAGATCAAACGTACCGAGGATGCTTACCAGACGCTGGCGAAATCCGGCGTGCTTTCAGCGCAGCAGCAGGCGCGCGCCTATGGCGCGATGCGGCAGCAAGTAAGGAACCTGACCAATGAGATGGGCAAGCTGACGAATGCCCAAAAGGTCATGGGAGCGGCCGGTGTGGCAGCAGCAGCCAAAGGTTTCGCTTCCTACACGTTCAAAGAGCCGCTGATGAATGCAGTCAGTTACGACGAACGGGTGGGGCTGCTTGCAAACAACGCATTCGCTGAACATGATAAAGCGGGTCGAAAAATCGGCGAGGGACAAATTCGAGAAGCTATCGACAAAGCTATCGCTACAGGTATGACGCGTGATAGCGCACTCGACGCACTCGACAAACTCATCAAAGACAACCAGGTCGGCGGCGTCGCCGGTGCGTTGGAGGCACTGCCTTTTATTGGCGAGGTGTCAACCGGCTCTGGCGGTTCCGGGGTGGATGCTGCATCCATGATGGGAAGTTTTATCCAATCTGGATACGCCAAGGACGTTAACGACGCCAAGCGTTTGATGGGAATCAGCACGGCTGCGGCGACGGCTGGTGCATTCGAGAAAGAAGACATGGCGAAATACCTGCCGGGGTTGCTCCCACTGGCAAAGAGCGCCGGGCTGACGGGTGAAGATGGGCTGCGCCGTTTGTTGGTATTGCTGCAACAGGCACGTACTACAGCCGGATCTTCCGATGAGGCGGCTACCAATACACGTAATCTTCTTACCAAGCTCACAAGCGACGAAACGGCCAAGAATTTTCGTGATATCGGACGTGGCGATCTCTCCAGGTATTTAATGATGCAGCGCGCGAAAGGAATCGATCCGCTCACCGCCTATCAGAACGTGATTGATGCCGAAATTGCGAAGAACCCGAATCTGAAGGCAGCGATAGCGAAGGTGCAAAACGCGACAAGCGGCGAGGAACAAACTGCCGCCATTGAAGCGTTGACTAGCATGGCTGAAGGCCAAGGCATCGGAACGCTTTTCCGCGACATGCAGGCGCGCGGCGCGCTATTCGGGATGCGCAACAAAGCCGTCGAAGATGAGGTGAACAAGGCGATGGGGTTATCCGGTTCAATCATCGCCACCGATTACGAATCCATGTCTGATCGCGGAAGTTTCAGATTGCGCGTGGCGAATGAGCGCAAGGAAATGGCGGAGATCAAGACGATGAACGAGGCCAGCCCTGCCATCAGCAAGGTTGCCGAAATTTTTGGCGACCTTGCCGCGAAATACCCGATTCTAAGCGGTGCCACCATGCTGGCAGCGGCTGCCCTTGGCAATCTGGCGATGGTGGCCGGGGCTTTATCTGTCGCAACGGGTGGCCGAGGGCTACCGGGGATGCGCGGCGATGCGATTGGTCGAGTTGCCAGCCGGATAGGTGGCATGGGCGGTGGTATCGTTGGGCGCGGAGTTGGGAAGCTTGTTAAAGCGGGTGGCGTTGGCTTGGCTGGCAGTGTTATCTCTGGTGTAGGTGGCGCAATTCTTGACAATACCTTGGGCGAAGACAGCGCTGTTACTCGCTATGGGAAAAAAGCGATGGAATACGGCACCTATGGCGCTATGCTGGGTAGTGTTGTTCCGGGGCTGGGGACGGGGGTTGGCGCGCTTGGCGGAGCTGCGGTCGGGTTGGCGGTGGAAGGTTGGGACAGCATCAAGAGTTGGTTTTCTGGTGATGAAGCGGCTGCACCCAAGATGCAGGCAGCGGTTGAAATTTCTGTCACTGATGACCGCGTGAACGTAAAAAGCACAAAACTGACCGCTGAAAACGTCAACGCCAACATGAACACGAACACCGGCAACATCCGCACAGGAGTACCCGGATGAGCTGGCGAGATCGCTTGGTCGGCGCGGCGTTCCGCGACGTCCAGTTTCTGACCGAAGACCACGACACGAAGGGCGGGCGGCGGCTGGTCGTGCATCAATACCCTGGGCGCGAGGTGCAGAGCGTGCAAGACCTCGGCGCGGACGCATGGGGCTGGAAGCTCAACGCCTATTTCATCGGCGCGGACTACGATCTGGCGCGCAACAAGCTGCTGGAAAAACTCAACGAGCCGGGCGCGGATTGGCTGACGCATCCTTGGCTGGGGTTGATCTATGTGCGGGCGCACAACTGGTCGGTGCAGGAAAGCAACGACAAGGGTGGCGCATGCAAGATCGCCATTGAATTTGTGCCCGGCGGCGAGACGGTGCAGCCGCTGCTCGACACAGCGGACGTGGCGGCCAGCGCGGCGACGAACATGGCGGATGCGTTCGAGCTGGACTTTGACCTGGAAACGATGAATTCGGGCGGGCTGACGGAATTTATCGCCGGAGTCAGTGCGCGACTGGACGGGCTGCGTCAAATCATCTCGCTGGCGACGTTACCGCTGACATGGGTTAGCCAGGTCACGAATGTGATCGACGGCATCAAGGGCGATCTGGCGGCACTGGCGGCTATTCCCGGAGCCTATGCGCGCGCGTTGCGCAACCTGGCTGATTTGCTAGGTGGCGGCGCGGGGAAAATTGAGGTAGCTGCCACCGTCACCAACAGCCCGCAGCGCAGCGTTTCTTCACCTGATCGCACTACCAGCGTCGTCCCCGATATCGACCGCCCGCGCGTGGTTTCCCGGCTGGTGAAAGCGGCCACACCACAAGGCACGGGCGACCTGAACAACGTGGTGCTGGATGCCAGCGCGCGGCGCAACCTATTGCGCGAAGAAACGCTGCGCTGCGGGCTGTTGATGATGGCGGCGACGCAGATGGCGGTGACGCCTTACCGCGCCGAGGCCGACCGTGACGCGGTGCTGGCCAGCGTGGTGGCTGGCATTGATGCGCTGTTGCCGAGCTTGCCTGATCCGGTATTTGAGAAGGCAGCGATGGCGCGGGCAGCGGTGATCACCGCGCTGCTGGCGCAGGACTTGCGACCGGCGACGATCCGCGACGTGGCGCACCCGCTGCCCGCTGTGGCGCTGGCGCACCGGCTGGAGATCGACGAGGCGACTTTTATCGCCCGCAACGCGGTGCGGCATCCGCTGTTTGTGCAGGGGCGCGTTCATGGATGAGGTGTTGGCCGAACTGCGCTTTGATGGCCTGCGCTACGACTTCTGGCAGAAAGTCAGCATCCGTGAATCGGTGGATGACTTGTGCGCGTCGGTGCAACTGGGGCTGACGCGTCCCGGCACAGATGAGGCGCTGGGGCTGACGGCGAACACGGTGGCGGAAGTGCTGATCGACAACGCGCTGGTCAGCACGGTGCGGGCAGACAGCCTGACACGCAACACGGATGCGACCAGCACAGCCATCCAGTTGGAGGCGCGGTCGCTGGGGCGCGAACTGGTGGACTGCCAGTATTCGCAGACGCTTTCCGGCCTGACGCTGGCGGAGATTGTGAAGCGGCTTTGCGGTGAATTCAAAGTGCCTGTGAAGATTGATGCGCCGACCGCTGTTGTGCCGGATTTCGCCATGCAATGCGAATCACCGGCGAACGCGATCTTGAACGCGGCGCGGGCGGCGAATCTGCTGTTTTACCCGACGCCGGAGGGCGGGCTGATACTGACTACGCCGAGCAAGGCCGCGCCAGTGGCGACGTTGCGCTACGGGGAGCACTTCACCAGTTACTCCATCGTGGATGAATTCAAGCTGCGGTTTTCGGAATACTTCATCAAGGGCTACGACTACGAGGGCGATTCCGCGCTGTCTGGTCGCGCCAAAGATAGCGGCATCGCGTTTTTCCGCCCCATGCACATACAGGCGGATAAACACGGGCAAGGGCTGGGCGGCTGCGAACGGCGGGCGAAGATGGAACTGGATCGCCGCAAAGCGCGCGCGCACCGCATTGATCTGGATATTCCGGGCTGGCGTTTTCAGGATGCGAGCAATGCCTGGCAACTGTGGCGCATCAATACGCAGGTGCGCGTGATCATTCCCCATGAGGGCGTGGAAGGCGTGTTCCTGATCGGCGACCGCGCGTTTCAACTGGATGACCAGAAGGGCAGCACGACCTCGCTGCAAGTGATGCCGCGCGATGCGTTTATGGGAGAGGCGAAATGATCGCGCAGATATGGGCGCGGCTGGCGCTGATCTTTTCCCAGGGCGTGGGTACGCTGATCGACGCGAAGAAAGTGCAATGCAAGGTGCTGGACGAAGAAACGCTGGACAACATCGCCCGCGTGGAGCCGTATGGATTTTCCTATCGACCGAAGCCCGGCTGTCAAACCTATCTGCTGTTTCCGCGTGGTGATCGTTCCTACGGCGTCGCCATCGTGATCGGCGACAAGCGGTATCAGATGGATCTGGTCGAGGGCGAGGTCGCAATACACGACGACGAAGGCAACTACGTCCACATCCAGCGTGGAGGCACGATTGAGGTGAAAGCAGCGACCAAGGTGCTGGCTACGACGCCGCTATTCGAGGCGACTGGCGACGCCATCATCAACGGCAATCTGCTGGTGAAAAACGGCGTGGATATCAAAGGCCATTTCACGGTGAACGACGTGGACGTGAGCGAGCATCACACACACACCAGTACCGCGCCGGGAAACCCAACATCGGAGGTGAACGGTGCTTAAACTGGTGCAGACAGACTGGGGCGAATTTGACCTGGCATTTGACGACCCCGCGCTGAATGACGACGACGCGGCTGTGGCCACGCTGGTGTATGCCGTGCTGTTCACCGACGTGGAAGCGCCCGCCAGCCGAGTATCTGATCGCTATGACCGGCGCGGCTGGTACGAAAACCCGCAGGCGGGCAGCGGGCTGTGGCATGTGCGGCGGCAGCCGCTGCACAGCGCAGCGCGGCGCGAGGCGCTGGACATGGTGCGCATCGCGTTGATGACGCATGCGCCTGCGCTGACCGATATCGAAATCACAGAGGTAACGCCGCCTTCTTCATCGGGAACGGTTTCCAGCGTTTTCCTTGAAGTGACCGGCTTGCACAATGGCCGCAGGTTTCTTGTCAGAGCGCCGTTGTGATTACCTACGTTCGCCCCACTTATAGCGATTTGAAAGTGCGCATCGCCGCCGATCTGGCAGCGGTGCCGCTGGCGTTGCGCGACCCGCTTTCGGTGATGTGGGCGCGGGCGTGCAACGGCCAGTATGGTTTTCTCGAATGGATCTGGCGGCAATGCTCGCCGCTGACCTGCGATCTGGAGCGACTCTACGATTGGGCGGCGCTGTACGGCGTTGAACGCTTGGCTGCAACAGCAGCGGTCGGCAATGTGCTGGCAACCGGCACGGTCGGGACGCAAATACTCAAGGACACATTGCTGCGCGGCACAAACGGGCTGGATTACATCGTGCTGATCGCAGTGACGCTGACTGGCAGCGATACGCCTGTGCCGGTGCGCTGCACCACGGCGGGCAGCGCGGGCAATCTGCTGCCGGGACAAACGCTGACGCTGATCGACCCGATTCCGGGGTGCGCGAATACGCTGACGGTTGATTTCAACGGGCTGACCGGCGGCGCGGAGGAAGAAAATCTGGAAGACTGGCGGACGCGCGTTGTTGATGAATGGCGGGCGATCACAACCTTCGGCGCGCGCGGTGGACGCGACGATGATTACCGATTCTGGGCGCGCGCTGCGCATCCATCCGTAACCGGCGCGCTGGTGCAGCGGCATGTGCTGGGCATTGGAACGGTGCTGGTGCGCCCGATCTGCAACGGGCTGCCTGACCGCTTGCCGACGCAAGGCGTGCTGGATGCCGTGGCCGCGTATTTCATGAACATCGCGCCCGCAACGGCAGACTGGCGCGTGGCTGCGCCGATCCCGTTGCTGGTAGGCGTGTCCATTCACCTGTTCCCGCAGTTCGATACACAAATCAACCGCGACACCATCGACGCTGCGGTGCAGGCCGTGTTTATGGCCGAATCGACGGAAACATCTGTGCTGGCCGTCGCAGAAATCGACGCAGCGATTGCGACCGTAACAACCCAGTACGACCTGCTGGAACCGACTGCCAATACCGCAGTCAGCGCGGGTGAAGTGCTGGTGAAATTGCCGACGGTGTGGGTATGAAGGTTGCACTGCACACCGCCCGTCAATACGCAGATGTGATGCGCGAGGACAAGTTGCTGCCGCCCGGCAAGGCGTGGGATTGGCGCAAGGATGGCTTTGGCGACACGATGCTGGTCGGCACTGGTGAGGAACTGGCGCGGCTGGAGATCGATGCGAAGGTGGTGCTGGATGCGGCGGTCGACGCACATCGCCCTGCGATCAGCAGTTGGCATATCAACGAATACCGGCGTGTGGCGAATGAGGCGGCTGGTGGAATCGCGGGAGTGCAAGTCGATCACTTGCTGGGGCCGTTCCGTGTTGGCAGCCATGCCGGAGACGGCCTGTGGGGACATCGAAGCCGCTACATCATGCGTGTGCGCTACAACGGGTTGATCGTCAACGCAGTGGCACTGTGGGAAGCGCTGGCCGCATTCAAGCAATCACACGTTTATCTCTGGTTTGAAGACACCACGGGGACAGGAGGATTTTATGCACCGAATTGACGGGCCAGGGCACATCAACAATCTGTTCGTCCACGAAAACCCGGCGACGAACCAGCCGCCGACCGAAGTGACAGACCGCTGGCTGAATGCAGTGCAGGAAGAAATCGTGCATGTCATCGAAGAAGCGGAGATGACGCTGGATGTGAACGACAACACTCAACTGTGGCAGGCGTTGGTGGCGACGTTTGCGAAGGTTGGCGACGTGCCGAATGGTGAAGATTTCGTGCAGAAAGAAGGCGACGAAATGCAGGGGCCGTTGACACTGCACGATGACGCCGAGGAGCCGCTGGAGGCGGTTCCGTTGCGGCAGGTCGAGAAGATGATTGCAGAAATTGACCTGCCCGAAAACAACGGCCTCACGGCGGAGGAAGCGCAGGCTGGGGCGTATCGGGCGGCGGTAGCGTCGGCGGCGTTGTGGGATGGTGTAAGCACCCTCATCGTGGCAAATTTCACTCCGGCAGTGACAGTGCAAAACCTGACCGAAGGCATGGTGCTGTTTGTTCAGCTAGTACAAAAAAACTTTCTTCACCCGTTAGATTTTGCACCAGATGGCAATATCGTCCAGGGGCTCCCTATTTTCCTAGAGGGCGGTTTCCCACTGTCGGAGGGTGACGTTGCTTTGAACCAGTGGCTTATGCTTCAGTACGATCCCGCCATTCGGGGTACTGGTTTTCCTTTGTCTCCGGGATGGATTCTGAAAAACCCAATACGCCTAGGCAATAACAATTTAAGAAATCAGAAATTCACTGAATTCACCACCACAGGAATTGCGCCAGCATTCGACGGTTCTTTTGACGGAAATGGACTGTTATATATAGTACCGCCACTAGTCGTCAACCAGCGGTTGCGCGTGAAATTCCATGCGCCAGTAACTAGCGGGCAAGCCACGCTTAATCGCGATAGCACCGGTGCTAAAAATCTGGTTCAGTACAACGCGTCCGGCGTAAAAATTCCTGCCGTGATTGCGGCGGGAATGTTGGCCGACGTCGAGTACGATGGTACGGATTACGTTGTGCTCGACCCACTGCCGCCGCTGGTGGAGAGCGGGAACATTGACGCACCGGATAACTGGGCGGCCATCCGCTGCAATCAATCTGGCTTCTCGCAAGACAATCGGACATTCGGCGCGATTTACACGAACACGACGTTTGACCTGATGCATGTGCAGATTTTTCACGGCCCTGGAACCGGAGGCTCTCTTGCCAACGACGAAAACCGCTACATCTACGCGCAGTTGATCGGCGCGTATGCGGACGGGGGCGTTGTAGCTCGAACGGCGGCGGCATCCGGGTATATCCGGGGTGTTACGGGTAACGAGTCGTCGGCATATGGCGGTATTTCTTTTTCCGTTCCGCCTGGGATGTCGTACCAGGTGGTTGCTGTGTCCTCGCTTGCTACGCCGGTCAGCGCTTTTTCATGGACGGAATTTCTGAACGGTCTCGGCTCGAAAGTCATCACGGCCACCGGTAACTTTGTTGTGCCAAGCGGCGCGACCTCTCTGACCATCAAAACGCTTGGCGCGGGCGGCAAAGGCATCAGTTTCGACTCTCTCAACCAAGGCGATATTGGCGAGTACGGCGGCAATGGCGGCTACACCGAAATTACGCTTACGGGGTCTGCGCTGACGGCGGTGAAGGGTACGACGTTGGCGTGTGTTGTTGCCACCGGCGACGGATCGGGGACAACGAGCGTTACAGGAACCGGCGTTAATCTGGTGGCGAACAACGGCGGTGATGCGACGGCGGACGTGCAAGGCGAGACGGTTTCACCAGGTGCGCCGGGCATCGCATCCGGCGGCACCACGAATACGACGGGTGGCGGCTCTGCGGGCGGAATCCCGCCCGGCTCGCCGAGCCAAGGGGACGACCAGTTGTATTACAGCAACGGCAATCCGGGAGTGGTCATATTCACTTGGACACTGTAGGAGATTATCGAGATGAGTTATTGGAAAGATGATGTAACCGGGCTTGTGTACGACGACAAAAACGGCGAATGCCTGAATATCGACGGGTGGACGAACGGCAAGACGCAAATTTCGGATCAGGAGGCTGATGACATTCTGAATCCGCCGCCCGCGCCGCTGTCGTTTGAGCAAATGCAGGCGGCGATGATTGCGGCGGTGCAGGCGCACATGGATGAGACTGCGGGCACGCACGGCTACGACAACGTTTTTACGCTGGTGAGCTACGTTGGCTCAACGAATCCGACTTTCGCTGCCGAAGCACAGGCCGGGTTGGAATGGCGTGATGCGGTGTGGGCGTACTGCTATCAAGCACTGGACGATGTGTTGAGTGAAGCGCGCGAGATTCCTACCGTGCAGGAGCTAATCGAGGAACTTCCTGTTATGGAGTGGCCGGAATGAAAATCACCAACGACATGTTGAGAGAGTGGGGCGTCTGCGTTTGGGGCTACAAGTTTTTCATGCGGCATTTCCCAAATGGCGAGGCTGAATATAAAGACGTTCTGAAGGTGATGAAGGCGTCCAGCGAGCCACAGAAATTTGATTACGACTGGCTGGAACAGAAGGTCGGCACAGTGAGCAACACGAAGAATTAAAAACACGGTGCGACCGTTGCAAGTGCGCTAACACCCGCAACGACCACCCCCGCAGAAACAGCCTGCGTTGACCAAGGCACCGTACTGTGCGCGCACAGCGGGATAAGCCTATCACCACAGGCT
>JAITMU010000127.1 GCA_031277195.1 Gallionellaceae bacterium
CTCCACTGCTTGCCAGCCAAGTTCGCGTTACCGATTTGAGGGGTGGCCAACTTGAATTGACCGTCCCTTCCGGAACACTGGCTACTGCTGTCCGACAGCGATCTCCTGAACTGCTGATAGCGCTGGCGTCGCACTTCCATGAATTTAATCGAATTCGGGTTCGTGTGCAACCTCTAACAGCCCCCGTATCCCCTCAGGCAGTTCGTTCACGCCGTCCACCGCCCGTTGCAGCCCCGTTACAGTCGTTGGCTCGAAGCTTGCCCGACGGCCCCTTGAGAAATGCCATTTTACGCCTGATAAAAGCAAAATGAGCCGTATTGGTCAAATTACTGCGTTACATCAGATTGTCATGAGCGTGTGGGGATCAGGAATCGGTTTGACTCATGCGAAGGCGCGAAGACGCGAAGAAAAGCGCAGGGCGGAAGAGCCGCAAGCGCAAGTTCGACACCAAACGCTATAAGTCTTTGATTTGCAATAGGTTGATTTTTCAAGTTGCCACTACATTGCTTTTTGTTTTCCGGTGATATCCGGTTTGGGCAATCGTAAAGCGCGGCTGAAACGCAGCGAAGCGTAATTCCGGCGCACAATTTTCTGCTGGCGCGTTGTGGTGTTGCGCCACGCACAGCACGCACAGCAAAGCGCGTTTCAGCATCGAACTCGGCAAGCATGAGCGTGGCCATTTCGTCGATCAGCCGGTTCAGTGGCGTACCACGGCTCTTGGCCAGCGCTCTCAGGCGCTGGTGTTTTTCATCGGGGAGGCGAACGGTCAGGGCAGCCATGTCAGATTTCCTTCAAATGACTGCCCCCCGATCCCTGAATCAGGCGTGGCTGAACCGCCACTGCCGAAAAGCCTGGGGGACTTCTTCCTCGCTGCAAAAGCTGACGATTTCACGCGCATCCTCACGCGCAATCAGCGCCCGCGCCAGCGCATTGTTCAACGCATGTCCGGATTTGTACGCCGTATATTGGCCGATCACCGGGTGTCCAAGCAGGTACAAATCGCCGATGGCATCCAGCACTTTGTGGCGGACGAATTCGTCTTCAAAGCGCAGGCCGTCTGGATTGATGACGCGGTATTCGTCCATCACGATGGCGTTGTCCAGATTACCGCCCAGCGCCAGCCCTTGCGCGCGCAGGGCTTCGACTTCCTGCATGAATCCGAACGTGCGCGCGCGGCTGACTTCGCGGATGTAGGAATCTTCGCCGAGATCGACCACCACGTCCTGCTTGGTGGCGGTGAACACCGGATGGGAGAAGTTGATCTGGAACGAGAGCTTGTAGCCGTCGAACGGATCGAAGCGCACCCATTTGTCGCCGTCGTGAATTTCCATCGGCTTGAGGATGCGGATGAATTTCTTGGGTGCGGATTGCTCGGCGATGCCCGCCGATTGCAGCAGGAAGATGAACGTGCCCGCGCTGCCGTCCATGATCGGCACTTCGGCGCTGGTCAGTTCGACGATCGCGTTGTCCACGCCCAGACCGGCCAGCGCGGACATCAGATGCTCGATGGTCGCCACCCGCGCGCCGTTCGCTTCCATGCAGGTGGACAGGCGCGTGTCCTTCACCGCATGGGCTTCGGCGCGGATTTCCACCGCGGGGGCGAGATCGACGCGGCGGAAGATGATGCCGCTATCGACGGGCGCAGGGCGCAAGGCAAGATCGACGCGCTCGCCTGTGTGCAAGCCGACGCCGGTGACTTGTACCGGATTTTTCAGGGTGCGTTGCCTGACCATGTTGGACTGAAGCGCTTGTGAAATTTGGAGTTTAGCATTTCTCCCGCCCCTCACCCTAACCCTCTCCCCATAAATGGGGAGAGGGAATTACGCACGGAATAGAGAGCCTGTTCCCTCTCCCCATTTATGGGGAGAGGGGTAGGGTGAGGGGAAAAACGCCCCCTCAATCCGCCTGTATCCGCAAAAACGTCGGAATATCCTCCTCGCTCATGCCAGACTGTTTCATCGCTTCAACCGTTTCATTGGCCTGACGACGACCGCTGCGCAATGCGTTGATCCGTGAGATGGCAGGCTTCTCCAGTTCGCTGTAATCGACATCACCAATGACCGGTATGCCATCGGTTCCCGTACCCATGCCCATGTTTATTCCGGGCACGGGTTCCAGTTTGGGCTGGCGGCGTCCCGCAGGCAGCCCCAGGCCGGTCGCCACGATGGTGACGCGCAATGCGTCGCCCATGTTTTCGTCCGGCACATGACCGACGATCACGGTGGCGTCATCGGCGGCCATTTCCTGCACGCGCTGCATCACTTCATCCAGTTCGCCCAGAGTGAAGTCGGCGCTGGCGGTGATGTTGACCAGCACGCCGCGCGCGCCGGACAAATCGACATCTTCCAGCAGCGGACTCGCCATCGCGCCTTCTGCCGCTTCACGCGCGCGCTCGGTGCCGGTGGCGGTGTGCGACCCCATCATCGCCATGCCGTTTTCGGACATCAGCGTGCGCACGTCGGCGAAATCGGGATTCACCAGACCATGCACATTGATGATTTCGGCAATGCCCGCGACCGCGCCTTGCAGCACGCTGTTGGACGCGCGGAACGCATCCAGCAGCGTGATGTTTTTGCCCAGCACGGCCATCAGCTTGTCGTTCGGCACGATGATCAGCGAATCCACATGCTGCGCGAGCTGCTCAATGCCGTCCTGCGCGAACTGCTTGCGCTTGCCCTCGTGCCCGAATGGTTTGGTGACGACGGCGACAGTGAGAATGCCCTTTTCCTTGGCGATCTGCGCCACCACGGGCGCTGCGCCCGTGCCGGTTCCGCCGCCCATGCCAGCGGTGATGAACACCATGTCCACGCCCTCCAGCATGTCGGCGATGCGCGAGCGATCTTCTTCCGCCGCGGCCTGACCGACCGAAGGTCTGGCTCCCGCGCCCAGCCCTTTGGTCAATGCGCTGCCGATCTGCAACTGGGTGCGCGCCTTGTTGTTGCGCAAGGCTTGCGCGTCCGTGTTGATGGCAACGAATTCCACGCCCTGCACTTCCTGCTCAATCATGTGATTGACCGCATTGCCGCCGCAGCCGCCTACGCCGATGACCTTGATAACCGCACCTTGCACATCATCCATCAGTTCAAATGTTGGCATTGCTCTCTCCTTCCTTCTCGTAATTGCAAAATTTGAAAACCCGTACCCTTAAAAATTTCC
>JAITMU010000133.1 GCA_031277195.1 Gallionellaceae bacterium
CACGCCGCCCAGCTATCGTTTCGACATCGCCATCGAAGAAGACTTGATCGAAGAACTGGCGCGCGTCCACGGTTACGAAAACATTCCGCCTGCCAGCGTGCAGGCGACCGCCGTGATGCTGCCTCAGTCGGAGGCGCGTCGTCGTCTACTTGATATTAAAAAAATCATGGTGTTGAGAGATTATCTTGAGACTGTGAATTATGCGTTTGTCGAGGCCGATTGGGAGCGCAAGCTCTACGGCAACGACGCGCCGGTTGCGTTGCAAAACCCCATCGCCAGTCAGATGAGCGTGATGCGCAGCGGCTTGCTCGGCGGCTTGCTTGGCGTATTGAGCGCCAATCTGGCACGACGGCAACCGCGCGTGCGGCTGTTTGAAACGGGCGGTTGCTTTGCGCGCACGGCGGACGGCTATACGCAGACGGAGCGTTTGGGCGGGTTGATTTACGGCGCGGCGTTGGCCGAGCAGTGGGGCGTTCCGGCGCGCAGCGTTGATTTTTTTGATGCGAAAGGCGATGTCGAAGCCCTGTTTTCCCCGGCGCGGCCTGAGTTTGTCGCCGCACCGCATCCGGCCTCGCATCCTGTGCGTTCGGCCAAGATTCTGCTGAATGGGAAAACTGTCGGCTGGATCGGCGAACTGCATCCGCAGTGGCAGCATCACCATGATCTGCCGCAACCGGTCGTGTGGTTCGAGCTGGAGCTGGATGCCTTGACGCAGGCCAAGCTGCCCGCAGCGGCAGAGCCGTCCCGCTTCCCGCCGGTGCGGCGCGATCTCGCGGTTGTGGTGGAGGAGCGCGTCGAAACGCAAACCTTGCTGAATGCCATGCAGGCCGCGCAAGCGCCGTATGTCGTGGAGTTGGCGCTGTTCGACCTGTACCGTGGCAAGGGGGTGGAGCAAGGGAAAAAAAGCCTTGCTTTTAGAGTGTTATTGCAAGATACTCATAAAACCTTAACGGAAGCAGAGATTGATCAAAGTATGGCGCGTTTGGTGTCCGCATTGCAAAGCCAGGGCGCGCAGTTGCGTGTATGAAGGAGAAAATAATGACGTTGACCAAGGCCGATTTGGCGGATTTGCTGTTTGAAAAAGTGGGGCTGAACAAGCGCGAAGCAAAAGACATGGTGGAATCGTTTTTTGAGGAAATCCGCGCTCAACTGGAGAAGGGCGAGAGCGTCAAGCTGTCCGGTTTCGGCAATTTCCAGTTGCGCGACAAACCGCAGCGTCCGGGTCGCAACCCCAAAACCGGCGAAGAAATTCCCATCACTGCGCGGCGCGTGGTGACTTTTCACCCCAGCCAGAAACTGAAGACCGTGGTAGAGAAGAACTATCATGGACAGCCGCATCTCTGATTCCGCGCTGCCGCCCATTCCGGCCAAAACTTATTTCACCATCGGTGAAGTAAGCGAGTTGTGCGGCGTAAAATCCCATGTGCTGCGTTATTGGGAACAGGAATTCACCCAGCTTCAACCGCTCAAGCGGCGCGGCAACCGGCGCTATTACCAGCGTCACGAAGTCCTGCTGATCCGCCGCATTCGTCAGTTGCTGTACACCGAAGGTTTCACCATCAGCGGCGCGCGCAGCCGCCTCGGCAATCATCCGCAGGTGACGGAGCAGGACAACGCGCCTGCGCCGAAAGCCGCCAAGACCAATTTGTCGGAGTTGCGCCGTGAGTTGCGCGAGATTCTGGCGATGCTGCAGCGCTGATTTCCGTAGTTTTCGTTTCCATTAGCTGACATAACTTGTTATAATCCCCCCGATTTTCAGATGGGCCTCGAGCCCGTTTTTTATTTGTGGGTACGAAATGACGGATGTTGCCGCGCTGGTGGAGAAAACGCTGACCGGTTTGGGATATGAACTGGTTGATCTCGATGTGACCCGCGGCGGACTCATGCGGGTATTCATGGACAAGCCCGGCGGTATCGGGCTGGAAGACTGTGAACGCGTCAGCAATCAGTTGGTGCGCTTGTTCACGGTCGAAAACATCTCGTATGAGCGTCTCGAAGTTTCCTCGCCGGGTCTGGATCGGCCATTGAAGAAAGAGGCGGATTTTGTTCGCTTCAAGGGCGAGAAGGCGCAGATCAAAGTGCGCATGCCGATGAACGGGCGCAAAAATTTTACCGGAACGCTGGGCGAAGTAAGCGACGGCGTGCTGCAACTGGAAGTGGACGGCAGTCCGGTGGCGATTGAGTTGTCGAATCTGGATAAGGCGAAGTTGGTGCCGGTGTTTTAAGTTGTGGTGAGCGTAGCGAACCGCAACGGTGAGGATAGCGGAATTTAGGAGCATTTTGATGAGTCGAGAAATATTGTTGCTGGTGGATGCGCTGGCGCGCGAGAAAAACGTGGACAAGGAAATCGTGATCGGCGCGCTGGACTTGGCGGTGGCGTCGGCCACGAGAAAACGGTTTTCCGATGAGGAAGCCGATGTGCGCGTCAGCATTGACCGCGAAACAGGCGAGTACGATTCGTTCCGCCGCTGGCAGGTGATGGACGACGAGACGTTTGAAACGCCCGATCTGCACATCAAGCTGGAAGAAGCGGAAAAGCGTCAGCCCGGCATCCAGCTTGGCGAGTTCATCGAGGAACCGCTGGAATCCATCGACTTCGGACGCATCGGCGCGCAAGCCGCCAAGCAGGTGATCTTCCAGAAGATCCGCGACGCCGAGCGCGAGCAGATCCTCAACGATTTCCTCGCGCGCGATGAGCATCTGGTGTCCGGCACGGTGAAACGCATCGAGCGCGGCAACGCCATCATCGAGTTCGGCAAGATTGAAGCGCTGCTGCCGCGCGATCAAATGATCCCGAAGGAAAACATGCGCACCGGCGACCGCGTGCGCGCGTATCTGCTGCGCGTTGATCGCGCACTACGCGGGCCGCAGATCATCCTGTCGCGCGTCACGCCGGAATTTCTGGTCAAGCTGTTCGAGCTGGAAGTGCCGGAAATCGAAGAAGGATTGCTCGACATCGTTAGCGCCGCGCGCGATCCCGGCGTGCGCGCCAAAATTTCGGTGCGTTCGCATGACGCGCGCATCGACCCGATCGGCACTTGCGTCGGCATGCGCGGCTCGCGTGTGCAGGCAGTGACCAACGAACTTGCGGGCGAGCGTGTGGACATCATCCTGTGGTCGGACGACCCCGCCACGCACGTCATCAACGCGCTGGCGCCAGCGGATGTCACCAGCATCGTGGTCGAAGAAGACAAGCACAGCATGGACGTGGTGGTCGAGGAGGAAAATCTCGCGCAGGCCATTGGTCGCGGCGGTCAGAACGTGCGGCTTGCCAGCGAATTGACCGGATGGGAACTCAACATCATGACGGTGGAAGAATCCGGTCAGAAGAACGAAGCCGAGTTTGCCAAAGTGCGCGACCTGTTCATGTCCAAGCTGGACGTGGATGAAGAAGTCGCCGACATTCTGGTGCAGGAAGGTTTCAACACGCTGGAAGAAGTGGCGTATGTGCCGGAAGAAGAAATGCTGGAAATCGAAGCCTTCGATGAGGATACCGTCAACGAACTGCGCAGCCGCGCGCGCAATTCGCTGTTGACGGCGGCCATCGTTCGCGAAGAACAGGTCGAGCACAACATCAAGGATCTGATGCAGATCGAGGGCATGGATGAGGATACCGCGCGCGAGCTGGCAGGCAAGGGCGTCGGCACCCAGGATCAGCTTGCTGATCTGGACGCGGAAGAACTGGTCGAGATGACCGGAATGGACGAGGAGCGCGCGAATCAGCTCATCATGACGGCGCGCGCGCCCTGGTTCGCCTGAGGCGGTGTTTAAGGGATAACGATGGCAAAAACAAACGTAGCACAGTTTGCCGGTGAGCTTGGTCAGCCGGTCGCGCTGCTTCTGGAACAACTGAAGGCGGCAGGCGTTGCTGCGCAAGGCGAAAACGATCCTTTGTCGGAACAGGACAAGGCGCAGTTGCTTGAACACCTGCGCGCTGCGCACGGTGGCGGCAAGAGTAAAAAAATTACGCTGACCCGCCGCGAAACGACGGAAATCAAGAAGGCCGACAGCAGCGGCAAGGCGCGCACCATTCAAGTGGAAGTGCGCAAGAAGCGCGTCGTCGCGCCGACACCCAAGGCAGAAGAAGCTGCGCCACCTCCGCCGCCCGTCAAGAAAAAAACCGCCAAGCTGGACGCCGAGCAAGTCGCCCAGCGCGAAGAAGAAGCGCGCGTGCAGGCCGAACTGGCGGCGCGTCAGGCCGCCGAACTGCAAGCCAAAACCGAACGCACCACTCGCCGCAAGGCAGAAGCCGCGCCGGAGCCTGTCGCCGAAGCAAAACCGGCGGCAGAAGCGGCTGCGCCAGCCTCGGTTGAAGGCACGCTGCATAAACCCGCGCTCAAGCCGGGTGACAAGGTTTCCAAACCATCGGCGAAAAAGGGCGCAAAATCTGCGGACAAAAACAGCCCGTGGGATGACGCCGGTCACAAGAAACGCACCCCCACGCGCACCGATACCCGTTCCGGCAGCGGCTGGCCGTCGAACCATACCCGCAGCGGCCCGCGCCATCACGACAAGCACAAACGCGACGACGCGGCGCAGCACGCGTTCTCGATGCCGACCGAGCCGGTCGTGCGCGAAGTGACGGTACCGGAGACCATCAGCGTCGCCGAACTGGCGCAGAAAATGTCGATCAAGGCCACGGAAATCATCAAGACCTTGATGAAGATGGGCATGATGGTGACGATCAATCAGGTGCTGGATCAGGAAACCGCGATGATCGTGGTCGAAGAACTGGGACACATCGCCAAACCGGCGAAGGCCGACGATCCGAGCGCCTACCTCGATGAAACCGACGAACACCGCGATGCGCCGCTGGAGCCGCGCGCGCCGGTGGTGACGGTGATGGGACACGTCGATCACGGCAAGACCTCGCTGCTCGACTATATCCGCCGCACCCGCATCGCATCAGGCGAAGCGGGCGGCATTACGCAGCATATCGGCGCGTACCATGTGGACACGCCGCGCGGCATGATCACCTTCCTCGACACGCCGGGTCACGAGGCCTTCACGGCGATGCGCGCGCGCGGCGCAAAAGTCACCGATATCGTGATTCTGGTGGTGGCTTCGGACGACGGCGTGATGCCACAGACGCGCGAGGCGATACACCACGCCAAGGCGGCTGATGTGCCGATCATCGTGGCGATCACCAAGATCGACAAGCCGGAAGCGAATCCTGAGCGGGTCAAACAAGAGCTGGTGTCCGAAGGCGTCGTGCCGGAAGACTGGGGCGGCGATACCATGTTCGTGGAAGTGTCGGCCAAGAGCGGGCAGGGCATCGACACGCTGCTGGAAAGCGTGCTGCTGCAAGCCGAAGTGCTGGAACTGAAAGCGCCGCGTGACGCCAACGCCAAGGGCATCGTGATCGAAGCCCGTCTGGACAAGGGCAAAGGTCCGGTGGCGACCGTGCTGGTGCAATCCGGCACGATGAAGCGCGGCGACACCGTGCTGATCGGCGCTGTGTTTGGCCGCGTTCGCGCCATGCTGGATGAAAACGGCAAGGCGATAGCGGAAGCGGGTCCATCCATTCCGGTGGAAATCCAGGGTTTGTCCGAAGTACCGGCAGCGGGCGAGGATGCGCTGGTGTTGTCCGACGAAAGAAAAGCGCGCGAAATCGCGCTGTTCCGTCAAGGCAAAGTCCGCACCGTGAGACTGGACAAACAGCAAGCCACCATACTTGAAAAAATGTTCGAGCAAATGACAGAAGGCGAAGTGCGCACGCTGGCATTGATCGTCAAGGCGGACGTGCAGGGTTCATGCGAAGCCATCGCGCACGCGCTGGAAAAACTGTCCACGCCGGAAGTGAAAATCAACCTGATCCACAGCGGTGTCGGCGCGATCAGCGAATCGGACATCAACCTGGCGCTGGCGTCGAAAGCCATCGTGATCGGCTTCAACACCCGCGCCGACGCAGCCGCGCGCAAACTGGCAGAGTCAAGCGGCGTGGATGTGCGCTACTACAACATCATTTATCAGATGGTGGACGAGATCAAATCCGCCATGTCTGGCATGTTGGCACCGGAGAAAAAAGAGAACGTCATCGGCATGGTGGACATTCGCGAGGTGTATCACATCTCCAAGGTCGGCACCGTGGCGGGTTGTCGCGTCACCGAAGGCCTGGTCAAGCGCGGCTCGCAAGTGCGCCTGCTGCGCGACAACATCGTGATCCACACCGGCGAACTGGACTCGTTGAAGCGTTACAAAGACGACGTAAAGGAAGTCAAGGACGGCTTCGAGTGCGGCCTTTCGCTGAAAGGCTACAACGACCTTCAAGTGGGCGACCAGCTTGAAGTGTTCGAGATCGTTGAAGTGGCGAGAGCGTTGTAGCCCGTCATTCCAGCGTAAGCTGGAATCCAGCAAAAAGATTCACCCCGCGTAGCGGACAAAACCGATGTTGTCTGGCTACGCCAGTTATGTTTAACAGGCTGGAATCCAGCTTGCGCTGGAATGACGGCTTTCTGATCTGACGACTATTCATGCCCAAAGACTACGCCCGCACCGACCGCATCAGCGAACAAATCCAGCGCGAACTGGCGGAGTTGCTGCGGCTGGAAGTGCGCGATCCGCGCGTGCGCATGGTGACGCTGACCGGCGTCGATGTCTCCCGCGATTATTCCCACGCCAAGATTTACTACACCACGCTGCAAGGCGAAAGCCCTGAAGTGCAGCAAGGTCTGGAACGCGCCAGCGGCTTTCTGCGCAGCCAGGTCGCGCACGCGATGAAACTGCGCGTCACACCGCAACTGCATTTCGTCTACGACGCCTCGGTGGAACGCGGCGCGCATTTGTCGCAATTGATCGACGAAGCGAACAAGGGAGAAAGCTCCTAATTTCCGTCATTCCCGCTTTCGCGGGAATGACGGGGTAGGGAATGAATTTTCATGACCTCTACCAAACGCCCCCTGAACGGCGTCCTGCTGTTCGATAAACCGCTGCATTTAAGCTCCAACACCGCCATGCAGAAAGTCCGCCGTCTGTTCCGCGCCGAAAAGGCCGGACACACCGGCACGCTCGACCCGCTCGCCACCGGCTTGCTGCCGATCTGCTTTGGCGAAGCGACGAAATTTTCTGCCGGAATGCTGGACGCAGACAAACGCTATCGCGCGCATCTGAAACTCGGTCAAACCAGTTCCACCGGCGACGCTGAAGGCGAGATCACCCAGACGGGCGGCGCATTGCCGGACGAGGCGCAAGCGCGCGCCATCCTGTCGCGTTTCACCGGCGACATTGAACAAATTCCCCCGATGCACAGCGCGCTCAAACATCAAGGCAAGCCGCTGTACGAATACATCCGCAAAGGTGAAACCATCGACCGCCCGCCGCGTCGCGTGACGATTCATGAACTCACGCTGGAAAATTTCTCAGGCGACGAGATGACGCTGGACGTGCGTTGCAGCAAAGGCACGTACATCCGCACGCTGGCCGAAGACATCGGCGCGGCGCTCGGTTGCGGCGCGCATCTGCTCGCATTGCGACGCACAGCCACCGCCGATTTCAAGCTGGACGATGCGCTGACGCTGGAACAACTGGAAGCCATGAGCGAAACGCAACGCGACGCTTGCCTGTTGCCGGCGGATAGCCTGCTGTTGGAGTTGCCGATGCTGGAACTGGATGATGCGCAGGCGAAGCGCATGGCGCAAGGACAAAAACTGGCGGTGCAACCCGATGTGCCGGATGGAAACGTGCGCTTGTATCACGCGGGGAGTTTTATCGGTGTGGCGGAATTGCAGGAGGGCAGGCGGCTGGTTCCGAGAAGGTTGATGGCGGGGATCCCCTCACCCTAACCCTCTCCCCGTAAACGGGGAGAGGGAATTAAGTCCCCTCTCCCCACTTGTGGGGAGAGGGTTAGGGTGAG
>JAITMU010000138.1 GCA_031277195.1 Gallionellaceae bacterium
GGGTTTTACTCTGACGTGGTGGTGCAGGGCGAATGGTACGGCGGCGACGGCGTTTCGGTGGCCAACAACCGCGTCAACATCGACGGCGTGGGCGTGTCGATGTCGCTGGAAGGCGGTTATACCTATCGCCTGAACGACAACTGGACACTGGAACCGCAAGTGCAGTTGATCGGCCAGGGCGGCCACTTCGAGGACATGCCTCTGCCTGTCGAAACCACGGTGCGCTTCAGCGACACCTGGCAATGGACAGGACGTTTGGGCGTGCGTCTGGTGGACACGATTCGTTTCGACAACGGCGGCATGTTGAAACCCTACGTCCGCGCGAACGTCTGGCACGGCTTCGACGCCACGCAAACCTTGACCTACATCGCGCCAGCGGTGAGCACCGAGAGCAAGGTCGGCCTGGGCTACACCTCCGGCGAACTGGCCGGCGGCCTGACCTGGGCAGTGACGGACAAGATGCGCGTATACGGCGAAGTGGGACGCTTGTTCTCGCTGGACAACAACGCGCAGTCGGTGCGTAAAGGCACGACCGCGACGGTGGGGGTGAAGTGGGATTGGTAACAGGCGGCATGTAGGCTGGGTTGAGCGTAAGCGAAACCCAGCAGAGCCGCATTGTTCGTAATGCTGGGTTTCGCTACGCTCAACCCAGCCTACTAAACTTTGATTACCGTCATTCCAGCGAAAGCTGGAATCCAGCGGGTTTATCAAAACACTCCGGCGCAGCCGGACAACTGGGTTTTGTCCGATACGCGGGTTTTTTATTTTCACTGGATTCCAGCTTTCGCTGGAATGACGGTGGGGTGAGACGAGCCGGAGGCATTCCCTTCCGGCTCGTTTTCATCTAGCCTCTCCCCCATGAACAAAATCCAGTTACTCATCCCCGATCTGCTCTCGTTACCGGAACTGCTCTCGCCGCGCGCGGGGTTGCAACTGCCTGCTTTGCGCATGTGGCTGGCGCGTGCGCGGGTTGAGCCGTTGGCGGAAACCACGCTGGAAGGCTGGCTGTGCGATGCCTTTGGCGTGAGCGCCATTGCGGCGACCACCTTGCAGGCGGAGGGGCTTGCGCCGGATGCGTCGCACTGGATGCGCGCTGATCCGGTGCATCTTCGCATCGTGCATGACAAACTCATTCTGGAACCGGTGTCGCTTTCCGCAGACGAGGCGCAGCAATTTGTCGCCAGTCTGAACGCGCATTTTGCGGCGGACGGCCTGATTTTTTCCGCGCCTCATCCGCGCCGCTGGTATCTGGCGACGCCTGATGCGCCGCGCATTGCCACGCGCCATTTTTCCTCGGTGGAAAATGCGGATGTCCGCAATCGTTTGCCTGACGGCGAGGACGCGGGGCATTGGCATCGGATGCTGAACGAAATGCAGATGTTGCTGCACACGCATCCGCTGAATGAGGCGCGTGAAGCGCGCGGCGAGTTGCCGGTCAACAGCGTGTGGCTGTGGGGCGAAGGTTCGGCAAGCGGCGCGTTGCGGCGGCCTTGTGCGGGAGCGAGCGGCGACAGCGAATTGGCGCGGATGTTCGCGCAGCTTGCGGGCGTGCCCTGGCTGACGCGGGATGAGGCGTTGGCTGCGACGGGGGATGTGTTGTTTGTGTGGGAAGGATTGGGTCGCGCGGCGCGGCGCGGCGATTTGAATGCCTGGCGCGCGGAAGTTGAAGCGCTGGAACAGGATTGCATTGCGCCGCTGCTGGCGTCGTTGCGGGCGGGCAAGGTTGGGCAAGTTGTGCTGGATGTGCCGCAAGCGGAAGGGGCGCGGCGGTTTGGGTTGAGCAGGGGGGATTTGTGGAAGTTTTGGAGGAGGTTCCCCTCACCCTAATCCGTCATTCCAGCGAAAGCTGGAATCCAGCGGAAATAACAACCCGCGCAGCGGACAAAACCTTGTTGTCCGGCTACGCCGGAGTTTTTGATAACTGCGCTGGATTCCAGCTTTCGCTGGAATGACGAGGGAGGAGTGAGCGGGCTTACTGCCCCGCCACCCGCTGCCGCATCACCGGCGGATTCTGTTCCAGATACCGTTGCACGCCATTGAGAATGGCGTCGGCGAGTTTCGTTTGATAGGCGTCGTCGCGCAGGCGGCGTTCTTCTGTGGGATTGCTGATGAAAGCGGTCTCGACCAATATCGAGGGGATGTCCGGGGATTTCAGCACGGCGAAACCGGCTTGTTCGACGATGCCGCGGTGCAGGGCGCTGATGCTGCCGAGTTCGGTCAGGACGTGTTTGCCGAGTTTCAGGCTGTCGCTGATGGTGACGGTTTGCGAGAGGTCGAGCAGGGTGCGGGCGAGGTTGGGATCCTTGACGGCGATGTTGACGCCGCCGATCAGGTCAGCCTCGTTTTCGTTTTTCGCCAGCCAGCGGGCGGCGGCGCTGGTCGCGCCGTGTTCGGACAGGGCGAATACGGATGCGCCGCTGGCGTCGGGTTTGACGAAGGCGTCGGCGTGGATGGAGATGAACAGATTGGCGCGCATCCGGCGCGCTTTTTCCGTGCGTCCGCCCAGCGGGATGAAGTAGTCGCCGTCGCGGATCAGCACGCCGCGCAAACCCGGAACGGCGTCAATGCGTTCCTTCAATTTGCGCGCGATGGCGAGCGTGACGGTTTTTTCGTGCGTGCCATTGCGCCCAAGCGCGCCGGGGTCTTCGCCGCCGTGGCCTGCGTCGATGGCGATGATTAGCGGGGTTGCGCCGGACTCCCCCCCTTTCAAGAGCCTGCCCCCGAAACGGGGTTGATCGGGGGGGAGGGTTGGGGTGGGGATGGGTGTCTGTTCAATACCCGCTTGCTGACTTTTGATGTTTCCCCCATCCCCACCCTCACCCTCCCCTTGAAGGGGAGGGAATGGAGGGGATGGAGGGGATTGAGGGGATTGAGGGGATGGAGGTGCGTTCTCCGGCGCTTCCAACTGGATCAACGCCATCATCGGATCGGCTGGCGTTGCCGGATACACGTCCAGCACCAGACGATGACCGTAATTCGCAACCGGCGCGAGGCTGAACAACTGCGGTTTGGCTTCGTCGCGCAGGTCGAGCACCATGCGCACCACGCCCGGTTTGAACTGGCCGACGCGCACGCTCTTGATCTGCGGATTGTCGTCGCCGATTTTGGCGACCAGCTCGTCGAGCGCGCCGTGCAGTTCGACATCTTCCAGATCAATCACCAATCGTTCGGGATTTTGCAGCGCGAACAGCTTGTGGCGAATCGGTTGTTTCGATTCCAGCGTCAGACGGGTGTAGTCCTGGGACGGCCAGATGCGCACGGCGTTGACGGTGACGGCGGCGAAGGCAGTCGGCAGCCACAGCAGCAGCAACAGTCCGATCAGTTTGGCAGCGAATCCAGGCATTCCCTCCCCATCCTCGTGTTGGCGCGGCACGCGAGATGGCGTCCCTGCGGCGCTTCGGTTAAAAACAATTCGACATCGGCTTGCGGCACATGTTCCGCCGCCTTCTCCGGCCATTCTATCAGGCAGATATTGCGCTCGTTGAATTCGTCGCGGAATCCGGCGGCTTCCCATTCTTCCTCATCCTGAAAACGATACAGATCGAAATGGCGCAACTGCAATTCGCCGATTTCGTAAGGCTCCATCAAAGTGTAAGTCGGGCTTTTGACTTTGCCCGCGTAGCCGAGCGCGCGCAGCAACGCGCGCGCCAGCGTGGTTTTGCCCGCGCCCAGATCGCCGCGCAGCCAGATCACCATGCCGGGTTTCAACGCGCGCGCAAGTCGCGCGGCAAAAGCGGCGGTGGCGGCCTCATCGGGCAGGGATATTCGGCTATGATGGTCGGACATCGGGACAAGACATGAAAAACGGGCACCTCTCCAAAACAGATCACGCAACGCTCGCGGCGCGCATCAAGGAATGGGGCAATCTGCTCGGCTTCCAGGCGGTCGGCATCAGCAATATCGACCTGGAATCCGCCGAAGCGCGGCTGCTGGAATGGCTGGCGCGCGGGTATCACGGCGAGATGGATTATATGGCAAAACACGGCGTGAAACGCAGCAGGCCGGATGCGTTGCTGCCCGGCACGGTGCGCGTGATTTCGTTGCGCATGGATTACCGTCCGCCGAATGCGAAGGACGGTTGGGACGTGCTGAAAGACGGCAGCCGCGCGTTCATTTCGCGTTATGCGCTGGGGCGCGATTATCACAAAGTGGTGCGCAATCGTCTGGAAAAACTGGCGGAAAAAATCCGCGCGGAAACCGGCGGCGTTTGTCGTGTGTTCTCCGACAGTGCGCCGGTGATGGAAGTGGAGCTGGCGCGCAAAGCGCATCTGGGTTGGCGCGGCAAGCACACGCTGCTGCTCTCGCAAGAACGCGGCTCGTGGTTTTTTCTTGGCGAGATTTACACCGATCTGCCGCTGCCCGCGGATGACGCGGCGGCGGATCACTGCGGGACGTGTTCGAGTTGCATGGACGTGTGTCCCACGCAGGCCATCGTCGCACCGTATCAGGTCGATGCGCGACGCTGCATTTCGTATCTCACGATTGAATTGAAAGGCAGCATCCCGATTGAATTGCGTCCGCTGATCGGCAATCGCATTTATGGTTGCGATGATTGCCAGATGGCGTGCCCGTGGAATCGTTTTGCGCAAGACAGCACGGAACTGGATTTCGCCGTGCGGCATGGACTGGATGATGTCGCGCTGGTCGATTTGTTTGCGTGGGATGAGGCGACGTTCGCGCAGAAATTTTCCGGCAGTGCGATTTATCGTATTGGCTATGAGCAATGGCTGCGAAATATCGCCGTCGCGCTGGGCAACGCGCCGCTGGATGCAGCGATACTGGCGGCGTTGAAGTCACGCGCGGAGGATGCGTCCCCGCTGGTGCGTGAGCATGTGGCCTGGGCGTTGGGGCGAGTAAATAGCTGACTTGAATTTTCCTCGTTGTCCCCGTGTTCCCCCGTCATTCCCGCGAAAGCTGGAATCCAGCAAAAACATACATCCCGCGTAGCGGACAAAACCGTGTTGTCCGGCTACGCCGGAGTATTTTGATAACTGCACTGGATTCCAGCTTTCGCTGGAATGACGGGGTTAATTCACGCTTGCTGTATCCAAAGCCGCAATCGTCGCCGCATCCAGCTTGATTCGCGCCGCTGCCGTTAATTCATCCAACTGCTGCAACGAAGTCGCGCTGGCAATCGGCGCGGTGATGGAAGGCCGCGCGATTTGCCAGGCCAGCGCGATCTGTCCCGGCGTGGCGTTGTGTTGCGCGGCGGCGGCATCGAGTGCTGCGAGAATGCGCAAGCCGCGCGGATTCAGATAAGAGGAGACGACGCCCGCGCCGCGCGCGCTCTTGTTTGCGTCGGCTTCGCTGCGATATTTGCCGGTGAGAAAACCCGCCGCGAGCGCGTAGTAATTGATGACGCTCACGCCATGTTTTACGCACAGCGGCTCCAGTTCCGCTTCAAAGCCCGCGCGATCACACAGGTTGTACAACGGTTGCAAACTTTCGTAGCGCGGCAGATTCAGGCGTTGCGAAGTTTCCAATGCCTGCGCCAGCCGATCCGCGCCGTAATTGGATGCGCCGATGGCGCGCACCTTTCCTGCCGCGATCAAATCCGCGAACGCGCCCAGCGTGTCCTCCAGCGGCGTGTTGGCGTCGTCAACGTGCGCTTGATAAAGATCAATGCAATCGGTCTGCAAACGGCGCAGGGAATCTTCGACCGCCTGCCGAATGTAAGTAGGCGATAAACCCTGCTTGCCCGCGCCCATCTCCATGCCGA
>JAITMU010000142.1 GCA_031277195.1 Gallionellaceae bacterium
ATGTTGGCGACGCTTGCCGAAGAAACTGCGCCAGCCGCCAGTATGGCTGTTCGCCACGTCGAGCATGCCCAGCGCCATGTCCAGCGCCAACACCTGCGCGGCAGGGTAACGCTGCGCCAGTTGCCGCGCGCCCCAGCCGGTACCGCAACCGGCGTCGAGGATGAACGTCGGCGCGAGCTTCATGTAATCGAGCCGCTCAAGCAAGCGTTCGCACACCTCGCGCTGAAGGACGGCAGCGGTGTCGTAGTCACGCGCGGCGCGACTGAAGGCGGTGCGGACTTGTTTTTTGTCGATGAAAAATTCGGTCATGTATCGTAATTTAGCCACAAAAGCCCCTCTCCCCTGGCGGGAGAGGGGGTTGGAGGAAGTCTATTACGCCCTGCAAAAATTCCTTCGGGTGCGACAAAAAGGGCGCGTGTGCTGCGCCCGCAATTTCAATCAGGCGCGCATCGGGCAATTTCTCCGCCATGTAACGCGATGCCTCCGGCGGCGTCAGCCGGTCGCGCGCGCCCGCGATCAACAAGACCGGCTGCTGAATCAGCGGTAATTCTGCGCGCAAATCCGTGTCGCGCAAAATCGTCAATCCATCGCGCAACGCCTGCACGTCCGGCTCGCCGCGACGGTCGAGTTGCGCGCGCAAGTCTGACAGCAAGGCGCGCTCATTGTCGCTGCCGCGCACTTGCAACGCCAAAAAGCGGCGCAGCGTACCGGCGTGATCACGCTCCAGATCGGCGGCGAATTGTTGCAGCGTCGCCTGCGGCATACCGCACGACCAGTCGGCGCGCTCGGCGAAACAGGGCGTGCTGGCGACCAGTATCAATTTGCGGATTTGCTGCGGGAATCGCTGCGCCCAATGCAGCGCGATTTCCCCGCCCAGCGACCAGCCGCATACGTTTATCGGCTCGGTGAACGTTTCGGCAAGCGTGTTGACGATGCTGTCGAGCGTGAAGCGGGCGGAGATGTTTTTTCCGTGACCGGGGAGATCGACGCAATGCACATGACCCTGCCGTTTCAACGCGGGGAGGATTATGTCCCACATGCCGCTGTGCATGCCCCAGCCGTGGATCAGGACGAGAGGGACTTGGGGGACACCCATCCCCACCCTAACCCTCCCCTTGAAGGGGAGGGGATTTCCGCGCCTCGCCTTTTCCATTCCCTCCCCTTCAAGGGGAGGGTTAGGGTGGGGATGGGTGTTCATCAAATCATCTCCCGCAACATCTCCACCAGCCGCGCCACATCCGCCTCCTCGTGCGCCGCCGACAGGGAAATCCGCAATCGCGCTGTCCCCTGCGGCACGGTAGGCGGGCGAATCGCGGGAACCCAGATGCCGCGCTCGCGCAGCGCTTCGCTCAAGGTTACGGCGGCTTCGTTTTCGCCAATCAGCAAGGGTTGAATCGGGGTTGTTGATGGCATCAGCGTCCAGGGCAGACCGGACAACGATGTATGCAGTTGCGCGATCAGCTTTTGCAATCGTTCGCGCCGCCCCTCCTCCTCGCGCAACAACGCCAGACTTTCCAGCGTCGCCGCCGCCAGTGCGGGCGGGCTGGCGGTGGTGTAGATGTAGCTGCGCGCCTGCTGGATCAGCGTTTCGATGACGATGCTTTCCGCCGCGACAAACGCGCCCGCCACGCCTGCCGCCTTGCCCAGCGTCGCCATGTAAATGATGCGCGGCGAATCGAGATTGAAATGCGCCAGCGCGCCGCGGCCTTCACGCCCCAGCACGCCGAAGCCGTGCGCGTCGTCCACCAGCAACCAGGCGTCGTAACGCTCGCACAAGGCCAGCAATTCCGGCAACGGCGCGAGATCACCGTCCATGCTGAACACCGCGTCGGTGATGACGAGCTTGCGCCCGCGCGATGCAGTAGCGAGCAGTTGCTCCAGATGCGCCGGATCGTTGTGGCGATAACGCTTCACCTCGGCACGCGACAGCAGCATCGCGTCGTTCAGCGAAGCATGGTTGAGACGGTCGGCGAAGATCGTGTCGTCGCGCCCGACCAAGGCTTGCACCGCGCCAAAGTTGGCGAGATAGCCGGTGGAAAACAGCAGCGCCGCCGGTTTGCGCGCAAACGCCGCCAGCGCATTTTCAAGTTCTTCATGCGCCGCAAAATGTCCGCTCACCAGATGCGACGCGCCGCTGCCCGCGCCGTAACGCTCCGCGCCACGCCGCATGGCCGCGATCACGCGCGGGTGATTGGCGAGACCGAGATAATCGTTGCTGCAAAAGGAAAGACAGGATTTCCCCTCCACCACCACCACCCGCGCACCTTGCGCGGATTCCAGCGCACGACGACGGCGCAGCAAGCCTTGCGCGGCGCGGTGTTCGAGGTCGGATTGGAGGTTGGAGAACAGGGGCATGAGGAGAGCAATATACAACCCCTTAAACCTCGTCATTCCCGCGAAGGCGGGAATCCAAGGACGTTGGGGTTAATGTTGATTGTTACTGCATGTTGATAAAACCGAAAGTCCTTGGATTCCCGCTTTCGCGGGAATGACGGGAATATCAATGCCCATCCGCACACGGATACATTCCCAACCTGTCCAGCAACGCGCGGTCACGCGCCACGTCGGGATTGCCGGTCGTCAGCAGTTTGTCGCCGTAGAAAATCGAGTTCGCGCCTGCGAGAAAACACAAGGCCTGCACCGCGTCGCTCATCTGCTCGCGGCCTGCGGACAGGCGCACGCGCGCGCGCGGCATGGTGATGCGCGCCACTGCGATGGTGCGGACGAAATCCAGCGGGTCGAGATCCTGCGCGTTTTCCAGCGGCGTGCCTGCGACCTTGACGAGATTGTTGATCGGCAC
>JAITMU010000169.1 GCA_031277195.1 Gallionellaceae bacterium
GGCAGACGATACGTTCGCTGTTTCCCTACTTGATGGAATTCAAGGGGCGCGCTGCGCTGGCGATGATCTTGCTGGTGCTGGCGAAGCTCGCCAACGTGGCGGTGCCGCTGGCGATGAAGGACATCGTGGATGCGATGAGCCAGCCGAAAGCGTTGCTGGTGGTGCCGGTGATGCTGATTATCGGCTACGGCCTGCTGCGTTTGTTCAGCACGCTGTTTGGCGAATTGCGCGACGCGGTGTTTGCCAAGGTGACGCAGCGCGCCATTCGCCGCGTGGCGATTCGCGTGTTTGAGCACATGCACAACCTGTCGCTGCGCTTTCACCTGGAACGCCAGACCGGCGGCGTGTCGCGCGACATCGAGCGGGGCTCGCGCGGCATCAGCTTTTTGCTGACTTTCATCCTGTTCAACATCCTGCCGACCTTCTTCGAGATCGGCCTGGTCGCGATCATTCTGCTGGTCAAGTATTCCGTCTGGTTTGCCGTCATTACGTTCATCACGCTGGCAATCTATATCGCGTTCACGCTGTACATCACCGAGAAGCGCATGGTGATGCGCCGCAACATGAACGATCTCGATTCCAAGGCGAACACGCGCGCCATTGACAGCCTGCTGAATTACGAGACGGTCAAATATTTCGGCAACGAGAAATTTGAAGTGAAGCGTTACGACGAGAATCTGGAGCACTGGGAACACGCCGCCGTGCTGAACCAGACCTCGCTGGCGATGCTGAACGCGGGGCAGAGCACCATCATCGCCATCGGCGTCGGCGCGCTGATGCTGCTGGCGGCGGATGAGGTGGTGCAGGGGCGCATGACGGTGGGCGACCTGGTGCTGGTCAACGTGTTCATGCTACAACTCTACATGCCGCTGCATTTCCTGGGTTTTGTGTACCGCGAAATTCGCAATTCGCTGACGGACATGGAGCGGATGTTCCGCCTGCTGGACGAGAACCGCGAAATCGCCGACGCGCCGAATGCGCGGCAACTGCGGCTGGGGCAGGGCGCGGTGCATTTCGAGCGGGTGGGATTCTCCTATGACCCCGAACGCGAAATCCTGCGCGATGTCAGTTTCGACATTCCGGCGGGGCATACGGTGGCGGTGGTCGGTTCGAGCGGCGCGGGCAAATCCACGCTGTCGCGGTTGCTGTTCCGTTTTTATGACGTGAATTCGGGCGGCATTCTGATCGACGGGCAGGACATCCGCACGGTGACGCAAGCCAGCTTGCGCGCGGCCATCGGCATCGTGCCGCAGGACACGGTGCTGTTCAACGACACCATTCTCTACAACATCGCCTACGGACGGACGGACGCCACGCGCGAGGAAGTGCTGCGCGCGGCGCAGTCGGCGCACATTCACGATTTCATCGCAGCGCTGCCGCATGGTTACGACACGCTGGTGGGCGAGCGCGGCCTGAAATTGTCGGGCGGCGAAAAGCAGCGCGTCGCCATCGCGCGCGCGATTCTGAAAAATCCGGCCATCCTGATTTTCGACGAGGCGACTTCCGCGCTGGATTCGCATTCGGAAAAAGCGATTCAGGATGAGTTGCGCAGCGTCGCGCGCGACCGCACCACGCTGGTCATCGCGCATCGGCTGTCCACCGTGGTGGATGCGGAGCAGATTCTGGTGATGGAGGGCGGGCGCATCGTTGAGCGCGGCACGCACCGCGAATTGCTGGCGCAGCAGGGGTTGTACGCGCAGATGTGGGCGCTGCAGCAGCAGGAAGAAGATGAGGAACAGGAGAGAACTGCTTGATTTATTCCGGTATTGCGGTATTCTTTTGCCCGTTTCCCACCCGATCCAAGAGGGCGTCATGCGCAGAAAAATCCTCGCACTGGCACTGACAGGTCTGGCATTCGCGGCGCAGATGGCGTCCGGCCAGACGGCAGCACCTTCCCCCGATGATCAACGCTCCGGCGTCGAGCCTGCGGCAAAGCGGATTGCGATGCCGCAACTGAAATCCTCCATCGCGCTGATTTACGATGAATCCAGCGGACAGCCGCTGTATGAAAAAAGCGCCGACGCCGTTGCACCCATCGCCTCCATCACCAAGCTGATGACAGCCATGGTTGTGCTGGACGCGGAGCTGCCGATGAGCGAGCGGATCACGATTACGCGGGACGACGTGGATACGCTCAAGGGAACGCATTCCCGCATGAGAACCGGCATGACGCTGACGCGCGGCGAATTGCTGCGCCTGGCGTTGATGGCCTCGGAAAATCGCGCGGCCTCTGCGCTGGCGCGCACCTATCCCGGCGGTACTGCTGTCGCGGTTGCGCGGATGAACGTCAAGGCGCGCGAACTGGGCATGATGGACACGCGCTTTCTCGATGCGACCGGCCTGAACAGCGGCAATGTTTCCACCGCGCGCGATCTGGTGAAAATGGTGCAGGCGGCGCAGGGCTACGCTTCCATCCGTGAAGCGACAACCCTGGCCTCGCGCATGGTGCAGCCCGCCGGTTATCGTTCGCTGCGCTACAACAACACCAATCCGCTGGTGAAAAATGATTCCTGGGATATTCGCCTCAGCAAGACCGGCTACATCAGCGAAGCCGGCCGCTGTCTGGTGATGAAGGCCAACATCAATCAACGTCCGGTGATCATCGTGCTGCTGGATTCCTGGGGTAAAAATACCCGCATTGGCGATGCCAACCGCATCAGGAAATGGATCGAAAATTCTCCGCCGCGTCTTCGCAACGCAGTGCGGCGCGGCTGATTTTCCCCGCCTGTCTGATTTAACCAACTCGTAACAAACCATTAACAGCCCTGTAACCGAATCTCCATAAAGTACGCAGCACCGCAAGGATGCGGCTTACACAATTCATGGGAGATTTGAGATGCAAAAGAAAGTTATCGCACTGGCCATCATGACGGCGGCATCCGCACCGGCCTTCGCGGATTCCGGCAATGTGACGATTTATGGTCGCGTGGACATGGCCTACACCAGCACCGACAGCGGCTCCAGCGCGGGCGCGGACGGCAATCGCACGTCGCAAGTGTCCAGCCAGGCAACGCGGCTGGGATTCAAGGGCGAAGAAAAAATTGGCGACAGCCTGTCGCTGGTCTGGCAGATTGAAACGCAGATCAACCTCGACGACGAAGCGGGCAACACGCTGGCCAGCCGCAACAGCTTCCTGGGCTTGAAGAGCGCGGGCATGGGCACGGTGCTGCTGGGTCGTCACGACACGCCTTACAAACTCGCCACCCGGGGTCTCGATTTGTTCGCCGACAGCATCGCGGACAACCGCACCCTGATGGGCGGTGGCGCAGGTCGCGCCGCAGCCGGTCTGCATGACGCGCGTCCGGACAATATCGTGGCATGGCTAAGCCCGGACTGGAGCGGCTTTGGCATCAGGCTGGGATATGTGGCGGGCGGCGAATTCGCCACGCTGGGCACGGATGTCGAAGGCCGCGCGATCTCGGCTGACCTGAGCTACAAGAGCGGCCCGTTCAATGCCGCGCTGGCGTATCAGACCATCAAATACGGTTCTTGCGCGACGGGCGTTTGCACGTTCACCAATCCGCTGGCGGGTGAAAAGGCCGCCGCATGGAAACTGGGCGCCGGTTACAAGATCGGCTTGAGCGAAGACAGCAACATCCAGTTGAACGGCGTGTATGAGCGCACCAGCGACTCGTTGAGCGTGACGGGCGACGACAACTTTGGTCGCACCAACTATTACCTGGCGGGCGCGTACAACTTCGGCAACAACGCCATCAAGCTGGCGTACACCCGCGCAGGCAATCAGGCGGGTGCAGGCGCGCTGGACTACGCTGCCCGGCAGTGGGCGATCGGCTACGACCATGCCCTGAGCAAGCGCACCAAGCTGTACGCGATCTATACCAAGGTGAGCAATTCCGATGACGCGGCGTATCTGATTGCGACTTCGGGATCGACGGCTGGCGGGTTTGCCTTGCCGGGCGCGGGCGCGGATCCTTCGGCGTTGTCGATTGGGGTTCGGCATGAGTTTTGATTTGGGTTGAGGGGACACCCATCCCCACCCTGACCCTCCCCTTGAAGGGGAGGGGACTTCCGCGCTTCGTTTTTCCATTCCCTCCCCTTCAAGGGGAGGGTTAGGGTGGGGATGGGTAAAAACACCGCCCTCTCCAATCACTCCAACGCCACAACAGCCACCCCGCGCTCACCCGCAGCAGCCTGAACCGCCGCCACAAGCGCAGCGTGCGCGGCATTGGATGCTTCGCCAGCGGCGGGATGACGCGCCAATTCCGCCTCGGAAAATGCGCGCAAGGCCTCAACGTCGGATTGCCCCGCCTGCGGCGCGGTCGCCTGAAAATACAACACGCCGCCGCGCAGCGTCGCAGCCAGCAGATAGTGGTCTTCGCCGTGCGCGCGCACTTCCCGGTCCTGCACGCTGAAATACAGCGGCGCGGTGTCGCCCGGATGTCGGTCAGCCTCGCTCAGTTTGCGTGAAACGGTCTCCAGAAACGGCTGCGCCAGATTCAGCATGGGCGCCAGCACGGCGCTGAATTGTCCGATGCGATTGATGGTCAGCGGGTTTTCCAGCGGCGTGACTTTGCCGGGGCGGAAGACGATCAGGAGGATGATGGAGAGAGTGATGAGGGTGAGGGTTTCGATCATGGTGTTGTCCTGGGTTGCGGGTATCGTGCCGGTCGCGCCGATTGCAGGGTTAAAGGGGATGAAATTGTACGCCAAATGCGCGGGGGCTTTGATGGGCAGACAAGTATGAAATAGTTTTATTCGGGCGGCGCTGCCCGCTGGTGCGCGAGTCGTTTTTCGGCGCGCGCAGGCTGGCGTTACGGCGTTGAATTGATGATGCGCACATCCCGCTGCGGGAAGGGGATTTCAATTCCCGCCTGCTGGAATTCCTGCCAGATTTCGCGGCGAATGGCGGAGGTCAGCCCAAGTTGACCGGCTTCGGGGTCGTTTATCCAGAAGCCGAGTTCGAGCGTGATGCCGTCGGCGTCAAAGGATTTGAGAAAGGTTTCCGGCGCGGGATCGGCAAGCACTCTCGGCTGATTCGTCGCCGCCCGGAGCAGAATCGCCATCGCCTGATCCACATTGCTTTGGTAGCCGATCTGAACCGGAATGGCGACTTTCACCTGCGGATCGCTGTAGGAATGATTGATGACGGTGGAGCTGACCAGCGTTTCATTGGGAATGATGGCTTCCGTCCCGTCGCTGCTTTTCAGCACCAGATAGCGCGACGTCATTTGCGTGACCTTGCCGAAGCGTCCGTCCACGGTCAGCAAATCGCCGGGGCGGATGGAGTGGTCGAGCAGGATGATGAAGCCGCTGACGTAATTGCTGGCGATTTTTTGCAGGCCGAGGCCGATCCCCACGCCGAGCGCGCCGCCGAATACGGACAACACGGTAATGTCGATGCCCGCCAGCGGCAGCGCGATGAGGACGCCCAGCACAATCAGCGCGGTGCGGATCAGCTTGGACATCACGATGCGCAAGCTGGGATCCAGGCTCTGCGCCGCCATGACTTTGTGTTCCAGCGCGCGACTCGCCCACAGCGCCAGCAGCATCGTCACCAGCACGGAGAGGATGCCGGTCAGCACCGCCAGCAGCGAAATATATTGCTTGCCAGCGTGGAAACCGATGTCGTCCAGCGCATTGATGAGGCGCGGCAACAGTCCCGTGAGATGCAGCGCGAAGGCGATCCACACCACGGCAGCGACGGATCGCGCCAGAATTTCCAGCCATCGGCTCGGCGCGAACACCTGGCGCAAGGCGTAGAGCGTCAGGCGCAGCAGCGTCATCGCGGTCAGCAACGGGATTGCAATATCCAGCAGGTGCGTGGAATGGCTGTCCTCCAGTACGGCTTTCCCGATCATCACCAGAAGCAGCGCGATCAGCGGGAAGGCGCACCAGGTCAGCCCCGTCCAGTTTTTGGAACCTTCCCGTGGCGGCAGGTGGGAGCGCAGCAGGCGTACCGCACCCCAACTCAGCGCGAGACTGATTGCCAGCAGGACGCTTTGCAACAGTATGGCGGTTTGCTCCAGGTCGGAGAGGAGGTTGGCAATCAGGTTGTGAGGTTCGGTGTACATGAGAGTCGTTTCGCCTTACAACAAAACCAGATCATCCCGATGTATCAACTCCGGCTCTCCCACATAGCCCAGAATCGATTCAATTTCCTGGCTGGGACGCCGCGCGATGCGGCGCGTCTCGGCGGCGCTGTAGTTGACCAGGCCGCGCGCGATGTCGTTGCCGTTTTCGTCGAGCAGCGCGACTGCCGCGCCGCGCTCGAAATCGCCGCTGACGCCGATGACGCCGATCGGCAGCAGGCTTTTGCCTTCCTGGCGCAGCACGCGCACAGCGCCCGCGTCCAGCGTGAGGCGACCGCTGACTTGCAGATGATCGGCCAGCCATTGCTTGCGCGCGGCCAGCGTCATTTGCGGCGCGACCAGCAGCGTGCCTATGCGTTCGCCGCGCAACAAACGCGGCAACACATCCGCTTCGTGGCCGGAGGCGATGACGGTGTGCGCGCCGCTGCGCGCGGCGCGTTTGGCGGCCAGCACTTTGGTAATCATGCCGCCGCGCCCGATGTGACTGCCCGCGCCGCCCGCCATGCGTTCCAGCGCGGCATCGCCCGCCTGCGCCTGTTCGATCAGTTTTGCGGCGGGATCCTTGCGCGGATCGGCGCTGTACAGTCCGGGCTGGTCGGTGAGAATGATCAGCGCGTCGGCTTCGATCAGATTGGCAACCAGTGCGCCCAGCGTGTCGTTGTCGCCGAATTTGATTTCGTCGGTGACGACGGTATCGTTTTCGTTGATGACCGGAATGACGCCGAGGCCGAGCAAGGTACGCAGCGTGGAGCGCGCATTCAGATAGCGTTCTCGGTCGGCCAGGTCGGCGTGGGTGAGCAACACTTGCGCGGCGTGCAAATCATGTTTGCGGAAGCAGCTTTCATAAACCTGCACCAGCCCCATCTGACCGACGGCGGCGGCGGCTTGCAATTCATGCACGGCGCTGGGACGCTGCTTCCAGCCCAATCGCTGCATGCCTTCCGCAATCGCGCCGGAAGAAACCAGCACGACCTCGCAACCGTCGCGGCGCAACACGGCAATTTGTTTCGCCCATGCGCTGATGGCATCGACGTCCAGCCCTTCGCCTTGATTGGTGACCAGGCTGCTGCCGACTTTGACGACGATGCGTTTGGATTGGGTGAGGAGGGTTGTCATGGGTTTTCAAACCGACGAAGGATTAAGATGCTTCCCTCTCCCCTCGCGGGAGAGGGGTAGGGGAGAGGGGGCGTTGGAATTTCACTCACCCTCTCCCCAGCCCTCTCCCATCAAGGGAGAGGGAGCGGTGTAGTATGTGTCAAAAAGTTGCCGCATCCGATTCCTGTGCGCTTTCCGCAATCGCCGCCTGCTCTGCGGCGGCGGCTTCTTCAAGGTGCGCCATGATAGCCCAAGCCAGTTCCTGACAGCCATCGCCGTTGATGGCGGAGATGGTGAAATGGCGCGTGTGTTCGCCGAATTCGCGCAGGAAGGCGGCGACTTTTTCGTTGCGGTCTTCCAGCAGGTCGAGTTTGTTCAGCACCAGCCAGCGCGGTTTTTCGTACAGCGTTTCGTCGTATTTTTTCAGCTCGTTCAGGATGGCGTGCGCCTCGCGCACCGGATCGGTACCTTCGTGCAACGGCGCAATATCGACCAGATGCAGCAACAGCCGCGTGCGCGCCAGATGGCGCAGGAATTGATGCCCCAATCCCGCGCCCTCGGCAGCGCCTTCGATCAGGCCGGGAATGTCGGCGATGACGAAACTCTTTTCAGCGCCGACGCGCACCACGCCGAGATTGGGATGCAGCGTGGTGAAAGGGTAATCAGCCACCTTGGGCTTCGCGGCAGACACGGCGCGGCTGAAAGTGGATTTGCCCGCATTCGGCATTCCCAGCAACCCGACATCGGCCAGCACTTTCAATTCCAGTTGCAGCTCGCGCCGCTCGCCTTCTTCGCCGGGCGTGAACTGGCGCGGCGCGCGGTTGGTGCTGGATTTGAAATGCAGGTTGCCGAGGCCGCCCTTGCCGCCTTTTGCCAGCAGCGCTTTTTCGCCGTCGCGCTCAAGGTCGGCGATGGTCGCGCCGCTGTTGATGTCGGTAATCACGGTGCCGATGGGCATGCGCAACACAATGTCGTCCGCGCTTTTGCCGTAGCAGTCCGAACCGCGTCCCGGCTCGCCGTTTTTTGCGCGATGGATGCGCGCGTAGCGGTAATCCACCAGCGTGTTGATGTTGCGGTCGGCGACGGCGTAAACGCTGCCGCCATGACCGCCATCGCCGCCATCCGGTCCGCCTTTGGCGATGAATTTTTCACGGCGGAAACTGGCCGAGCCGTTGCCGCCGTTGCCAGCGATGACCTCAATTTTTGACTCGTCGATGAATTTCATGGTGTTTGGTTTTTTATCCCCTCTCCCTTTGGGAGAGGGCTAGGGTGAGGGAACTCGCGTGGAGATATACGGCGGTCGTTCCCTCACCCCAACCCTCTCCCAGTGGGAGAGGGAGTGCCCCTTAAAAACAAAAAAGCCCTGCCAAAAGACAGGGCTTGTATTGTACTTGAAACTTAATGACTTAAACCGGAACGACGCTCACGGTCTTGTGCTTGGCTGCGCCCTTGATGGCGAACACAACCTTGCCGGTGACGGTGGCGAACAGGGTGTGATCCTTGCCCATGCCAACGTTGTCGCCTGCGTGGATGCGCGTGCCGCGCTGACGCACGATGATGGTGCCCGCGTTGATCGTTTCGCCGCCGTAGCTCTTGACGCCCAGACGTTTCGAATGTGAGTCGCGGCCGTTACTGGTACTGCCGCCGCCTTTTTTCGATGCCATGTTTCTGCTCCTTCAGTATTAAGCGGTGATGCCGTCGATGCGGATCTCGGTGTAGTTCTGGCGATGACCCTGGCGCTTTTGATAATGCTTGCGGCGTTTCATCTTGAAGATTTTAACCTTGTCGTGGCGACCGTGCGAGACGATGGTGGCTTGCACCGACGCGCCTGTCAGCAGCGGCTTGCCGACGCTGATCTTGTCGCCTTCGCCCACGGCCAGCACTTTGTCCAGCACGATGGCGCTGCCGACATCGCCGGCAACTGTTTCAATTTTAAGGGTTTCTCCGGCGGAAACGCGATATTGCTTGCCACCGGTTTTGATCACTGCGTACATGACTGCCTCGTTGGGTACGGGTTTTACAGAGCCGCGCATTATACATGATGAGGGGCGGGCGTCAAATGCTGTGGCTGGCAGCCACTAGCGCCTCATCGAATCAAAAAACTCGTTGTTGTTCTTCGTCGCCTTGATCTTGTCGAGCAAAAACTCCATCGCTTCCAGTTCGTCCATCGGATAGAGCAGCTTGCGCAAAATCCAGATGCGCTGCAGCAAATCCGGCTTGATCAGCAATTCTTCCTTGCGCGTGCCGGAGCGATTGACGTTGATCGCCGGATAAATGCGCTTCTCGGCCATGCGGCGGTCAAGATGGATTTCCATGTTGCCGGTGCCTTTGAATTCTTCGTAAATCACGTCATCCATGCGGCTGCCGGTATCGACCAGCGCGGTGGCGATGATGGTGAGCGAGCCGCCTTCTTCGACATTGCGCGCCGCGCCGAAAAAGCGTTTCGGGCGTTGCAGCGCGTTGGCGTCCACGCCGCCGGTCAGCACCTTGCCGGAGGAAGGGACGACGGTGTTGTAGGCGCGCGCCAGGCGAGTGATGGAATCGAGCAAAATGATGACGTCTTTTTTATGTTCGACCAGGCGCTTGGCTTTTTCCAGCACCATTTCGGCGACCTGGACGTGGCGAGTGGCGGGTTCGTCGAAGGTGGAAGCGACCACTTCGCCGCGCACCGTGCGGCTCATTTCCGTCACTTCTTCGGGGCGCTCGTCGATCAGCAGCACGATCAGCACGGCGTCCGGGTTGTTCGAGGCGATGGAGTGCGCGATGTGTTGCAGCATCACGGTCTTGCCGGATTTGGGCGAGGCGACCAGCAAACCGCGCTGTCCCTTGCCGATGGGCGCAACGATGTCGATGATGCGGCCTGTGATGTTTTCCTCGGCCTTGATGTCGCGCTCCAGTTTCAGTTGCTCGTTCGGGAACAGCGGCGTCAGGTTTTCAAACAGGATTTTGTTCTTGGTGTTCTCCGGCGGCTCGCCGTTGACCCGATCCACCTTGACCAGCGCGACGTAACGCTCGCCATCTTTCGGCGTGCGAATTTCACCCTCAATCGAATCGCCGGTGTGCAGATTGAAGCGGCGGATTTGCGAAGGGGAAACGTAAATGTCATCCGGTCCGGCGAGGTAGGACGTGTCCGGCGACCGCAGAAAGCCAAAGCCGTCCGGCAGCACTTCCAGCGATCCCTCCCCGAAAATGCTTTCGCCTTTCTTCGCCTGATTTTTCAGCAGCGCGAAAATCAAATCCTGCTTGCGCATGCGGTTTGCGTTGTCGATCTGGTTGGCGGTCGCCATGTCCACCAGTTCAGTGATGTGCTTGGTCTTGATGTCGGATAAGTGCATGGAAGTGGATGTCAGGAATGAGAAAGGAGGGTGTGCTGCGGGGTTGAAGAAAATCGGTTCGGGAATCTGTTGCGGGTTGCGCGGAAACCGCGCGCCTGCCAGCCTTGGGCGTCTTGATCTTTGTTTAAGTTATGAGATGTTGCGGGGACGTTTCTGGACTGATGCAGGCGCGAAGGTTAAACGGTTCAAATATGGCTGTCAATAAAAGCGGTGAGTTGCGATTTGGCGACGGCGCCGACCTTGGTGGCTTCGACGTTGCCGTTCTTGAACAGCATCAGCGTCGGAATGCTGCGGACGCCGAAACTGCTCGACGTTTCCTGATTCTCATCTACATTCAATTTGGCCACGACCAGACGACCGGCGTATTCCGCCGCGACTTCATCAAGGATGGGCGCAATCATGCGGCAGGGGCCGCACCACTCAGCCCAGTAATCCACCAGCACGGGCAGCGGCGATTGCAGCACTTCGGTGCTGAAATTGGCGTCAGTGATGTAACGGATATGTTCGCTCATGGGGTTTCACCTTAAGGGGAAGTTGTTGGGAGTGCGGGGCGGGATTCCCTTGTTGAGTGAGTTATCGGGAATCCGCACAGGCTTGGGATGCATCCTAACCAAAAAACGACGGAATGGGAAGGAGGGCGCTGCTACCTTTGCAGCGCGGCTTCCACCGCTTGCCGTTTCTCATGGCTGGTCAGTCTTTCCACCAGCATTAACGCAAAATCCATCGCCGTGCCGGGGCCGCGCGAAGTGATGAGGTTGCCGTCCGCCACCACTGCGTCAGATTGTCGGCTCACTTGCGGAAACGCATCCAGCGCGCCGGGGAAGCTGGTCGCGCGTTTGCCATCGAGCAATCCGGCTTTTGCCAGCACGGAGGGTGCGGCGCAGATGGCGGTGATGTATTTGCCGTCGCCCGCCATTTTTTTCAGCAAGTCGATGATGCGTTGATCGGCGGCGAGGTTGTTGGTGCCGGGCTGTCCGCCGGGCAGCGCGATCATGTCGTAGTCGCGCTTTAACGCTTCATCCAGCGTGGTGTCCGGCATCAGCATCACGCCGCGACTGGCGCGCACAGCTTGCGCATCCAGTCCCGCGCTGACGACTTCAATTCCGGCGCGGCGCAGGATGTCGATGATGGTGACAGCTTCGAGTTCTTCGCAGCCGGGGGCTAAGGGGACGAGGACGGAGGGCATGGTGAGTTTTCCTATCAAGAAAAGTTTTGCCGCAGAGCAAGCCCCTCTCCCCTCGTGGGAGAGGGGGGGGAGAGGGGGCTGAAAAAATCAATCGCGGAAATTCTGATACTGCAACGGAAAATCCGTAATGGATTTTTTCACGAAGGCGATGGCGGTTTGCAAATCATCGCGGCTCTTGCCGGACACGCGCACGGTGTCGCCCTGTATGCTGGCTTGCACCTTGAGTTTGCTGTCCTTGAGTTGCTTGACGATTTTCTTCGCCAGTTCGATTTCGATTCCGGCCTTGATGGTGCAGCCGCGCTTGACCTTGTTGCCGCTGATTTTTTCGATCTTCTCGCTGATGTCCAGCGCGCGAATATCCACGCCGCGCTTCGCCAGTTTGCCGTTGAGAATGTCCTGCACCTGATTCAACTGAAAGTCATTGTCGGCGAACACGGTCAACGCCAGTTCGGCCTGCTCCACGCGCGCGTCCGAGCCTTTGAAATCGAAGCGCGTGCCGACCTCCTTGTTGGTCTGCTCGATGGCGTTTTTGACTTCAACCTTGTCAACTTCGGAAACGATGTCGAAAGAGGGCATGGGGACTCCTGATCTCACCCAAAACTGCAAACGTAATTCACGTCATCCTTCGCGTGAATCTCGAAACTGCTGCCTGCCGCCACGCGGAACGATGAACCGGCGGTGTAAGTTTTGAACGCAGGTTCGTCGGCGATTTTAACCTCGCATTCGCCCGCGGTGATTTCCATCAACTCCGGCGTGCTGACGTTGAACGTGAGCTTCGCGCCGGTGAGGATGACGCCCACGGTTTTGCGCGAACCATCGGGGAAATGCACGGAGTGAGAGACGCACTGCCCGCCGAAAAACACGTTGGCTTTTTTGCTGACGCTGACGTTGTTGATCCTGTCTGGCATGAGGTTGGTCTCCGTTACGTTATTCAGGCAGTCCCCTCTCCCTTTGGGAGAGGGTTAGGGTGAGGGTGTTGTTCAGAACTGCCTTCCCTCACCCCAGCCCTCTCCCGGGGGGAGAGGGAGGTAGGATGTTATTCCCTGTTCTTCAAATTCGCCGCAATCCGCATCCTTAGCGCGTTGAGTTTGATGAAACCGCCCGCGTCTTTCTGATCATACGCGCCCTGGTCGTCTTCAAACGTGGCGATGGTCGGGTCGAACAGCGAGTCGGTTTTGGAATCGCGGCCAACGACGATGACGTTGCCTTTGTACAGTTTCACGCGCACCCAGCCGTTGACGTGTTGCTGCGTCTGGTCGATCAGCGTTTGCAAGGTCTGACGCTCAGGCGACCACCAGTAGCCGTTGTAAATCATGCTGGCGTAGCGCGGCATCAGTTCATCTTTCAGGTGCGCCACTTCGCGATCCAGCGTGATGGATTCAATCGCGCGGTGCGCTTTCAGCATGATGGTGCCGCCCGGCGTTTCGTAACAGCCGCGCGACTTCATGCCGACGTAGCGGTTTTCCACCAGATCGAGGCGACCAATGCCGTGCTTGCCGCCGAGCGCGTTCAGTTGCGTCAGCACCGCCGCAGGCGAGAGCTTTTCGCCGTTCAACGCAACGATGTCGCCGCGCGCGAATTCGATGTCGAGATATTCCGGCGCGTCGGGCGCGTTCTCCGGCGATACCGTCCAGCGCCACATGCTTTCCTCGGCTTCGGCGGCGGGGTCTTCCAGATGGCGGCCTTCGTAGCTGATGTGCAGCAGATTGGCGTCCATCGAATACGGCGATCCGCCCTGTTTGTGTTTCATCTCGACGGGAATGCCGTGCTGTTCGGCGTAAGCCAGCAGTTTTTCGCGCGAGAGCAAATCCCACTCGCGCCAGGGCGCGATGATCTTGATGTTCGGATTGAGCGCGTATGCGCCGAGTTCAAAACGCACCTGATCGTTGCCCTTGCCGGTCGCGCCGTGCGAGATGGCATCCGCGCCGGTGAGCTTGGCGATTTCGATCAGGCGTTTGGCGATCAACGGGCGCGCGATGGACGTGCCGAGCAGGTATTCGCCTTCGTACACGGTGTTGGCGCGGAACATCGGAAACACGAAGTCGCGCACAAATTCTTCGCGCAGGTCGTCGATGAAAATGTTGTCCGGCTGGATGCCGAATTTCAACGCCTTGACGCGCGCCGGTTCCAGTTCTTCGCCCTGGCCGAGGTCGGCGGTGAAAGTGACGATCTCGCATTGATACGTGTCCCGCAACCATTTCAGGATCACTGACGTATCAAGCCCGCCGGAGTAGGCGAGGACGACTTTTTTGATTTCGCTCATTGTTTAAAGATGTTCCCTTAATTTGAATTGGTCGTTAAGCCCCTCTCCCCTCGTGGGAGAGGGGTTGGGGAGAGGGGGCGGCGAGGCACTTTCACCCTCTCCCCCGCCCCTCTCCCATCAAGGGAGAGGGGAGAGCGGCGTTAATTACTCTATCTTCCCCAACAACAAAAATTCCATCAACGCCTTCTGCACATGCAATCTGTTTTCCGCTTCATCCCACACCACCGATTGCGCGCCGTCAATCACTTCGGCGCTGACTTCTTCGCCGCGGTGGGCGGGCAGGCAGTGCATGAACAGCGCGTCTGCTGCGGCGACGCGCATCATGTCGCCATCGACTTGCCAATCGGCGAAGTCGCGCAGGCGTTCGTCGTTCTCGGCCTCGAAGCCCATCGACGTCCACACGTCGGTGGTGACGAGATCCGCACCGCGCGCGGCGTCCATCGGGTCGGCGAATTCTTCGTAGTGCGCATCGCCGTACAGTCCGGCGCGTTCCGGTTCGACTTCGTACCCCGGCGGTGTGGAAACATGCACGTTGAAATCGAGTATTTCCGCCGCTTGCAGCCAGGTGTTGCACATGTTGTTGGAGTCGCCAATCCACGCAACGGTCTTGCCTTGAATGGAGCCGCGCTGCTCGATGTAGGTGTAGATGTCGGCCAGCACCTGACAGGGATGGTATTCGTTGGTCAGGCCGTTGATCACCGGCACGCGCGAATGCGCGGCGAAACGCTCGATGATGCTCTGCTCGAACGTGCGGATCATCACGATGTCGCTCATGCGCGAAATCACCTGCCCGGCGTCTTCCACCGGCTCGCCGCGCCCCAGTTGCGAATCGCGCGTGTTGAGGTAGATGGCCGAGCCGCCGAGTTGGTGCATACCCGCCTCGAACGACAGCCGCGTGCGCGTGCTGGCCTTTTCAAAAATCATCACCAGTGTGCGATCTTCCAGCGGCCAGTATTTTTCGTAACGCTTGAAACGCTCTTTGATGATGCGCGTGCGCTCGAACAGATAATTGAGTTCGTCCCGACTGAAATCCTTGAACTGTAAAAAATGCCGGATGCCGCTCATGTTCATTCCTTCGTCAGAAACGCAGTCACCAGCGGACACAGCGTGTCGAGCAGTTGTTGCGCTTCCGCCTGCGAAAAAATCAGCGGCGGCAAAAGGCGGATCACGTTGTCGGCGGTGACGTTGATGAGCAAGCCTTGCGCCAGCGCGAGCTTGACCAGTTCGCCGCACGGTTTGCCGAGTTCAATGCCGATGATCAAGCCCTGACCGCGCACTTCGGTCACACCCGCGACGCCGCCGAGCCGTTGACGGAAACCGTCCAGCAGAAAATTGCCGATCTGCGTGGCGTTTGCGGGCAGCGCGTCCTGCGTCATGATTTCCAGCGTGGCAAGCGCAGCGGTGCAGGCGAGCGGATTGCCGCCAAACGTCGAGCCATGATTGCCGGCTTTGAACGTGCTGGTCGCGCGTCCGGCGGCGAGGCACGCGCCAATCGGCACGCCGGAGCCCAGCCCTTTCGCCAGCGTCATCACGTCGGGGCGAATGTTCGTGTGCTGATGTGCGAACCACTTGCCGGTGCGACCGATGCCGCTTTGCACTTCGTCCAGCATCAGCAGCCAGCCCTGCCGGTCGCAAATCTCGCGCAGTTGTTCGAGGTAATGAATGTCCAGCGTGCGAATGCCGCCCTCGCCCTGAATCGGCTCCAGCAGCACGGCGACGACATCCTGATTGCGTTCGGCAACCTGGCGCACCGCGTCGAGATCGTTGTACGGCACGCGCACAAAGCCTTTCACCAGCGGCTCAAAACCGGCTTGCACCTTGCGGTTGCCGGTGGCGGAAAGCGTCGCCAGCGTGCGCCCGTGAAACGCCTTTTCCATCACGATGATGTGCGGCGTTTCCACGCCCTTGTTGTGGCCGTACAAACGCGCCAGCTTGATCGCCGCCTCGTTGGCCTCGCAGCCGGAATTGCAGATGAACACCTCGTCCATGTGTGACAACTCGCACAGCCGGTCGGCAAGCTGCTCCTGCCAGGGCGCTTGATAAATATTGGAAGTGTGAATCACGCGGTCGATCTGCGCGTGCAGCGCGGCGGTGTAGCGCACGTGGGCATGTCCCAGCGTGTTGACGGCGATACCGGCGAGCGCGTCAAGATAACGCTTGCCATCAGCGTCCCACAGCCAAGCGCCTTCGCCATGCGTGAAAGCGACGGGAAGGCGGACGTAGGTATTCATCAGATGCGACATGGAATCCCCTGTATTCATCGACAACCTGACTCCCTCTCCCTCGTGGGAGAGGGTTGGGGAGAGGGGGCTTTTTGCAGTCGCAGCCCCTTCACCCTCTCCCCTAACCCCTCTCCCATCAAGGGAGAGGGGGATTATTAAACGAAAAAGGCCGACGCTCGGTCGGCCTTTCCGCATGAACGGTACCGCGGATCAGGCCATCGCCTTGATGGCGGCGGACAGTCGGCTCTTGTGGCGAGCGGCCTTGTTCTTGTGGATGATCTTCTTGTCGGCGATGGAATCCACCGTGCTGGTGGATTGGCTGAACACGGCTTGCGCCGCCGCCTTGTCACCAGCCAGAATCGCCTTTTGCACCTTCTTGATTGCGGTGCGCAATTCGGTGCGCAAGCTCGCATTGTGCTCACGTTGTTTGACTGCCTGCCGGGCGCGCTTTCTGGCCTGTGCGCTGTTTGCCATGTTGACTCCTGAAAATGCTGTTGCGAAGAAAGGCGCGGATTATAGAGAGGTTGGGTGTGTTTGGCAACTGCCCCGTCCTGTGAGTTTGTAGGTTGGTGGTGAGCCGCAGGCGAACCCCAACGGCCATGACTGCGTTTAATCCCCTTTCACTGGCGGGGTTGCTGCCTGCGGGGAAATCGTTATCATTCGGAAACAAAAAGCGCGCGGGTTCAAATCATTACGCGCCGATCTGATCCAGACGGATTTTTTCAGGAGGAGATTCGATATGAGCCGTTTCGCATTCATTCCGCTCGCTTTTCGCATCCCGTTTCGTCACGCATTATGTTCGGCCATGATGGTGGGGTTGTTGTGTGCTGTCGGCACGGCACGGGGGGAGGGACTGGGTGGCCTGTTTGGAGCCATGACGGGGGTTGACACTCGCACACCCACGCCGGAAGAACAAGCGGAACAACAGCGTATCAATGAGGAGTTTGCCGCGCAGGCGCGCGCTGCGGCTCAGGAAAAAGAGCAACGTGAAGCCCAGGCCAGAGCGGCGCATGAGCGGATATTGGCGAACGACCCGCCGGAAAAACTCTACAGCTATGCCAGTCGTCAGGAACAGGCGCGCAATTACGGCGGCGCATTGGACGCCTTGCGCGCCATTGTTGAGCGTTTTCCCAAGAGCGAGTTTTCACCCATGGCCGTGCAGCGCATGGGTGTAATTCAGGGCAAGCTCGATCAGGCGGAATTTCAGCAGCAACAAGCGGTGGCGCAAGAGGAAGATCGGTCGCGGCAGGATCAGCGGTTCGCCGATTACAAGAGGCAACAGTACGACATGTGCATGAGCCGCTATCAGAGTTGCACGGATCAGCTTGACGACCTCAGCGGCTTGGCTGTGGATTTTGCCAAAGATCTCTTTTCCGGCAGCAACAGCAACACCTTGCGGAGAAACCAGGATATCCAGAACCAACAGGCGCAGTGCGAGGCGATTGAGCGGGAGTGTGAGGCGTATCGGTAGGGAGCGGAGAGGATTTTTGAGGGGACACCCATCCCCACCCTAACCCTCCCCTTGAAGGGGAGGGGACGAAAAAGCGAAGCGCAGAAATTTCCTCGCATTCAAGGGAGAGTACAAATATCCGGTAATGCAAATATCCTGCGCGATGCTGGGTATCGCTACGCTCCACCCAGCCTACGGGGCTACGCTCTACCCAGTATCGTCGGGTGGGGATGGGTGTCCTCGGCAATGATATGATGCCCCGCCCATGAACCTCCTTAAAGCCCTCGCCACCATCAGCAGCCTTACGCTGGTTTCGCGCATTCTCGCTTTCGTCCGCGATGTGCTGATTGCGCGCATTTTCGGCGCGGGGATGGCGACGGATGCTTTCTTTGTCGCGTTTCGTTTGCCCAATCTGTTGCGCCGCTTGTTCGCCGAGGGCGCGTTTTCGCAGGCGTTTGTGCCGATTTTCGGCGAATACAAAAACCGTCGCGGGCACGATGAGACCAAGCTGCTGGTCGATCATGTCACCACCTTGCTGGCCGTCATTTTGTTTTTCGTCACGCTGATCGGCGTGATCGCAGCGCCCATCCTGATTTACCTCAGCGCGCCGGGTTTCGTGAGCGAGCCGGATAAATTCGATCTGACCGTGCAGTTGTTGCGCCTCACCGCGCCCTACATCTTTTTCATCTCGCTGGTCGCGGTGGCGGCGGGCATTTTGAACACCTACAACAAATTCTGGGTGCCTGCGTTTGCACCCGTGTTGTTGAACGTCTGCTTCATCGCTGCCGCACTCTGGCTCGCGCCCTACTGCGATCCGCCGGTCATGGCGCTGGGCTGGGCGGTGATGGTCGCGGGTGTGGTGCAGCTTGCCTTCCAGATTCCGTTCCTGAAAAAAATCGGCATGATGCCGCGCTGGCGGCTGAACCTGCGCGACGCGGGCGTGTGGCGGATCATCAAGTTGATGGGGCCGGCGGTGTTCGGTGTGTCGGTGTCACAGATCAGCCTCATCATCAACACCATCTTCGCGTCCTTGCTCGCGGCGGGCAGTGTGTCCTGGCTGTATTACGCGGATCGCCTGATGGAATTTCCCTCCGGCATGTTGGGTGTGGCGCTCGGCACGATTTTGTTGCCGTCGTTATCCAAACATTTTGCCAACGAAAACTTCACCGAATACTCGCGCCTGCTGGATTGGGGGCTGCGCCTGACTTTCATGCTGACGCTGCCCGCCGCGCTGGCGCTCGGCATGATCGCCGTGCCGCTGTTGGCGACGTTTTTCCAGCACGGCGCATTTGAAGCGCGCGACGTGCTGATGACGCGCGAAGCGTTGGTCGGATACAGCGTCGGCTTGATCGGCATCATTCTGGTGAAAATTCTCGCGCCCGGTTTTTACGCGCGACAGGACATCAAAACACCGGTGAAAATCGCCATCGTCACGCTGATCGCCACGCAGGCGATGAACGTGCTGTTCGTATTCGGTCTCGGTTTGAATCACGCCGGTTTGGCGCTTTCGATTGGATTGGCCGCCTGCCTGAACTCCGCCGTCCTGTTTTATTTCCTGAAAAAACGCGGCATCTACCGACCAGAACCCGGCTGGGGCGGATTCTTCGCCAAAGTGTGTCTGGCCTTGCTGGCATTGGGATTGACGCTGTGGTTCGGCATGGGCGAGGAACAGCAATGGCTGGCGACGGCGGGCTGGGCGCGCATCGGTCATTTGGCCTGGTTGGTGGTGTTGGGGGTGGCGGTGTATTTCGCGGTGTTGTGGGTGTTGGGGTTTCGCGTGAGGGATTTTTCCAAGCGGGGGGTGCGTTAGCCCCTCACCCTAACCCTCTCCCCGCGAGCGGGGGAGAGGGGGCTATTTATTCCCTCTCCCCATTTATGGGGAGAGGGTAGGGTGAGGGGCAGGTTGCACGAGCCAAACAAAGTCGTTAAATTGCAAGCCTTCGTCTTTTTATGTCATATAAGGAAAGCGCCATGAGTGAAGTGGAAACCGTCACCAAAGACAAACTGGTCGCCGATCTGAAAGTTGTGATCGCCGATGCCGA
>JAITMU010000027.1 GCA_031277195.1 Gallionellaceae bacterium
GGAAAGAGGGAGTGGCTGGCCTGCTCTACCGATACTCGACATAAGCGCGGTCGCGCAACTGGCGCAGCCAGTCCTCGAACGCTTCGTCTGACTTGAGCGCGCGCACCGCCGTGCGTGCCTGCTGGCGTCGTTGCTCCTCGCTGACATCGGCGTTGCGGCGTTCCGTCACTTCGATCAAATGCCAGCCAAAGCTGGTGCGCACCGGCTCGCTGACCTGACCCGGTTCCAGCGCATTCATCGCCGCTTCAAATTCCGGCACGGTGTCACCCGGCGAAATCCAGCCCAAGTCACCGCCGGAGGTGGCGCTGCCGTCCTCTGAATTGCGCCGCGCCAGATCGGCAAAAGCAGCGCCGTTGCCAAGGTCGCGCTTGATGGCCTCGATGCGATTTTTCGCTTCCGCGTCCGACACGTTTTCGCTGACCTTGATCAAAATGTGGCTCACGCGCGTTTGCATCACCATCACCGCCGAATCCTTGTCGCGCTTGTCGATCAGCTTGACGATGTGAAAACCGTTGGGGCTGCGCAAAATCGGGCTGACCTGCCCCGGACTCATGTTGACGATCGCGTCGAGGAACAGTGGCGGAATGCGGTCAGCCGCGCGCCAGCCGAGGTTGCCGCCCTGCATGGCGTCGCTGGCATCGGATGTTCCGGCGGCCACCTGGGCGAAATCCGCGCCCGCCTGCAGTTGCGCGATTGCCTGCTCAGCTTTCTGCCGCCGCTCCTGAATCTGCTCCGCGCTTGCCTGTTCCGGCACCACCACCATGATGTGCGCCAACTGGAATTCCTCGCCCTGCTGCATTTGTCCGGCTTGCGAGGCAAGGTAGTTTTCGATCTCGCTGTCGCTGACCATCAGCTTGCTGTCCACCTCACGTTCGCGCAGACGAGCCGTGACGATCTGGGCGCGGACTTCTTCGCGCAATGCCTTGAAATCCACCTGATCGGCGACGAGCTTGGCCTTGAATTCCTCCAGCGACGCAAACTTGTTTTCCTGCGCGATGCGCAACAGGGTTTTATCGAGCTGCGCGTCATCCACGCGCACGCCGGTTTCCTTGGCGAATTGCGATTGCAGCAGGCTCAAAATCATGCGTTCCAGCACCTGCCTTTCGAGCACGTTCTGCGGCGGCAGCGCAATGCCCTGCTTCTCCAACTGGATTTTGATGCTGTCAACGCGGTCGCTCAGTTCATGTCCGGTGATCACATCGTCATTCACCACCGCCGCCACGCTGTTCAGCGGCGTCAGTTGGCGCGCGGCCATCTGCGCGTCGGCGACGCGAATGCCGCCGAAAAGGCAGATCAGGCTCAGCAGAAAAACAGGGAGGCGCTTCTTGTCATGCAACATGGTCAGGTTCTTTCATCAGTATCAGCGCGGGTTTCGCAACTCGCTGGCGGGCAGGCTGTTCATCTTGGCGTACCCCGGCACATCCTGGTGCAACAGGGACAGGGGATTGGCTCCTATCGAGATCAGGTCGCTGAGTTCCAGTTGCAGGAAAACGCCGGTGGAAGTCCGTCCGGTTCCCGTGACGAAACGCTGCGCCACCAGCCGCACCGTCCAGCAGTCCTGATTATACTCAAGCCCGGCCATCGCCTCCAGAATCTTCCCGTCCTGCAAGGAATAGTTCCAGCGTCCCACGCCGTGCCAGCGTTGGGACAGCGGCCACTGCGCGGACACGTCCACTTGCTTGATGCTGTCGCGCGTGAAGCGATAACCCAGGTTCAGCACCTTGCCGATCTCCGGCTGATAGCTCGCCGCAATGTTGAATCGCTCGCCCCGCGCCTCCGTCGGGCTGTACTGGAGCAGGCTGTCCACCGACCAGTCGCGCGTCACCTGTCCGGTAATGCCGAGCAGAATGTCCGAGCGGTTGGACGCAGGCGGCGGATCGCCCGGCAGGCTCACGCGCGGCACTTGCATGCTGAAACGCTGACCGACCGCCACACTCAGCTTGGGCGCGCCGGTGTCGGGATCAATCAGGCGCGACGTCATTGCCAGCGTCACCTGATTGGCATCGCCGATGCGGTCGCTACCGAAATACCGGTTCTCGGTGAAAATCTGCGCGAAGCTGAAATCCGCCAGCGACGAATCGAAGTTCGGCAGATTGCTCTGGTCGCGGTAGGGAATGTAGGTGTAGAACACCCGCGGCTCCAGCGTCTGCACAAAATCCATGCCGCCAAAATTCGCGTCGCGCTCAAACGTCATGCCGCCGTCCAGACTGAAAATCGGCAGCGTGCGCGAGGCGTCGGGCAAATTGCTGACGTTGTTGCTGCCCAGCGCGTAATAGGTGCCGTGCACGCCCACCTTGGAAGTCAGGTGAAACGCCGGTTCCGCGATCCACGGATAACTGACCGTGGGATACAGCATCATCCGGCGGCCATTGACCAGCGTGGGATGGTGAAAATCAGTGTACTCGGCCTCAACCTCGACATCCGCGCCCGCTATCGAACGCTCGGCGAGAAAGCTGAGCTGCGGCAGGCTGTCGTAAGGAATGACCAGCGGCAAAAGCGGGTCCTGCAAGGTCTGGAAACTCTGCACCTTCGCCGCCGCCTGCCACCAGCCGCCGTCGTAGGACAGCACGCCCTCGCGGATCAGGTTGGTCTGCGACGTCGTGGTAATCGCATCGGACAGATCGCGGAAATAAGCGTCATCGGACACATGGTTGTAATTCACCGCGCCCATGAAACCGCCGCCGAAATCCTGCACATGATTAAGCGACATCCGCGAGCGCGTGTTGCCCGTCAGCCGGTCGTCGGGCAGCACGTCGAAGTGCATCTCGCCGCGGTAATTGGGCTCAAGATAGCGGAACTCACTGTTAAGCTGAATGCCGCGCCGCGTCATGATGCGCGGCGCAATCGTGGCATCCATGCCGGGCGAAATGTTCCAGTAAAACGGCAGCATCAACTCAAGGCCGCCCTGCACCGTGTTGCCGAATACGGGCGCCAGAAAACCCGTCTTGCGATGTCCGTCGAGCGGGAAATCCATCCAGGGCGAATAGAGTATCGGCACGCCCATGAATTCGAGCGTCGCATTGCGCGCAACGCCCAGCTGCGTGCCGCGATCAATTTCCAGGCTCTGCATTTTCAGCATCCAGTCGTCCTGGTCGATCGGACAGGTGGTGAAACTGGCATCGCGCAAACTGAAATTCTGGCGGCTGGACATGTCCAGCGCCGTCGCCGCGCCGCGCCCGTTGGTATCCGCAAAACGAAACACCGGCTGCGGAATCTGGCCGATGTTGGTGTCCAGATTGAGGCTGAGACTTGGGCTGTTGATCACGCTGCCGCCCAAATCAATCAGCACCGAACCTTCAGCCGTCACTTCCTGCGTGGACGGCACATACACCAGACGATCCGCGGAAACGAGCTGGTCGTTCTTGCGCAATTCGACCGCGCCGCTGGCGATGATCGTCCCGTCCTGCTGGCCTTCCACCTTGTCCGCCGACAAGAACACCGGCGCGTCCTCATTGCCGCTCGCAGGGCCGGAAAGCGCGCGCCCCAACTGGAGTTTCAACCCGTCGTCCTCCGCCCAGGAAGTCGGCGCAGCCGCGCAGAGCAGCAAAAATACGACAGGACGGAGGCGAAAGCGCATGATTGTGGAAGTAAAATTAAGCGGGTGGCTTGCAGCAAAACCGCATCGTCACGGCTACTCGCCACAAGCTACCCGCCACAGGCTGTCTACATTAAAATCGCATTATTCCACAAGAAGGCAATCCCATGCACCGCCAGCAACAGATCGCCGAATGGCTGAGTACGCTGTTTCCCGCCGCCGCTTTTGAGCTTACGCCAGCTTCCGCCGACGCCAGTTTTCGTCGCTACTTCCGCGCTGAATTTGCCGACGGCTCCACCCGCATCGTCATGGACGCGCCGCCTGCGCACGAGGATTGCCGCCCGTTTTTGCATGTGGCGACGTTGTTCGAGCAAGCGGGCGCGCATGTGCCGCACGTTTACGCGCAGGATTTGGCGCAGGGTTTTCTGCTGCTGTCCGATCTTGGCAGCACGACGTATTTGCAAGCGTTGAACGCGGGCGCTGCGCCGCGCGAACTCTACGGCGCGGCCACCGACACGCTGATCCGCATTCAACTCGCCTCGAAAGAAAATGAATTGCCGCCTTACGACGAAGCCTTGCTGCGGCGCGAACTGGATTTGTTTCCAGAGTGGTACGTCGGCAAGCATCTCGCTGTCACGCTGAACGACAAACAACGCACGGCGCTGGAAACCGCTTTCCGCCGCATTCTCGACAACAATCTCGCGCAGCCCAAGGTATATGTGCATCGCGATTACCACTCGCGCAACCTGATGCTGATCAAGTCTCTTCCTCTCCTGCAGACGGGAGAAGAAACCGCCTCCCTCGCCCGCTTGCGGGAGAGGGTTGGGGAGAGGGTGGGGGTTGCAAGCAATCCCGGCGTGATCGACTTTCAGGATGCCGTGTACGGCCCCATCACCTACGATCTCGCCTCGCTGTTCAAGGACGCTTACATTCGCTGGGACGAGGAGCAGACGATGGACTGGCTGATTCGCTACTGGGAAAAAGCCCGCCGCGCCGGTCTGCCCGTGCGCGACGACTTCGGCGAGTTTTACCGCGATTACGAATGGATGGGCGCGCAACGCCACCTCAAAGTCCTCGGCATTTTCGCGCGCCTGTCTCACCGCGACGGCAAGGACGGATATTTGAAAGACATGCCGCTGGTGTTTGAGTATTTATATAAAGTCTGCACGCGCTATGTGGATCTCAAGCCCTTGCAGGTATTGCTGGAGGAATTGCATCCGGGGGCGGTGGTTGAGGGGTTTAGTTTTTGATATGGCATACACACTTGACCTCATTTCGTCACCATCCCCTCTCCCTCCGGGAGAGGGCTAGGGTGAGGGCACACGCGATGAGTATTCGCCGCAATTCAAATCGTGACCGGAGAGGTGCGACAGTCGTTCCCTCACCCCAACCCTCTCCCGAAGGGAGAGGGAGTAATGGTATTTTCCAATGCGCGCCATGATCCTCGCCGCCGGTCGCGGCAACCG
>JAITMU010000032.1 GCA_031277195.1 Gallionellaceae bacterium
GATGGCGCTGGCGGCGGCGAGCGCCTGCTCGACATCGCCTGATTCCAGAATCTGCCGCGCTTCATTCGCCTGCGCCGCCCAAACGCCCGCCAGGCAATCCGCTTGCAATTCAAGCCGCACCGACAAATCATTGGCCTCTGCTTCGCTGCGCGCGGTGCGTTGCGCGCTGCGCATCTGCCCTGAAATGCCGAGCAGGTTTTGCACATGGTGTCCCACTTCGTGCGCGATGACATACGCCTGCGCAAATTCGCCCGGCGCATGGAAGCGATCCTGCAACTCCTGATAAAAAGCCAGATCGATGTAAACCTTCTGATCCGCCGGACAATAGAAAGGCCCCATGGCGGTCTGGCCGGTGCCGCAGGCCGTCGGTGTTGCGCCGGTAAATAAAACCAGCTTGGGTTCTTCATACTGCCGCCCCATCTGCTGAAACTGATCCTGCCAGGTGCGCTCGGTCGAACCCAGCACCTTGGCGATGAAGCGCGCCTTTTCATCATCGGCGGGCGGCGCATGCGCTTCAACCGTTTCGCCATTCTGGCCGTCCAACTGGCCGACGACGTTCAACACCGTCGAAGGATCGACGCCCAGAAAATAGCTGACCGCCAGGGCAAGAACAATCGCGCCGATACCGACGCCGCCCGCCCGCATTGGCCGGTTGCCTCTGCGGTCTTCCACATTGCTGCTTTCCTGTTCATCATCAAGACGCATGGACGCCCCCTGAAAAATTACATGACCCTCATCTACGAACCGGCAACTATTTTCATCGCCAAACGCAAATCCTGCCAGACCTTCGCCTTGTCCCCCGGCGTGCGCAACAGATACGCGGGGTGATAAGTCACCACGAGCGGCGTACCGGAATAATCGTGCGTTTTGCCGCGCATGCTTCCCGGCGCGGCTTCGTTGTTCAGCAGCGCGTTGGCGGCCGTCTTGCCGAGAGCGACGATGATTTTGGGCTGGATCAATTCGATCTGTTTTTGCAGATACGGGAAGCAGGTGTTGATCTCCTCCGCATCCGGCGTGCGATTGCCGGGCGGGCGGCACTTGACGATGTTGGCGATGTACACGTTGTTGCCGCGCTTGAGTTTCAGCGACAGCAGCATGTTGTCGAGCAACTTTCCGGCCTTCCCCACGAAAGGCTCGCCTCGCGCATCCTCATCCGCGCCAGGCGCTTCGCCCACAAACAGCCAGTCCGCTTTTTCATCGCCCACGCCGAATACGGTTTGCGTACAGTTGGCGCGCAGCTTGCACAACGCGCAGCTTTTGACTGCGGCTTTCAGGTCAGGCCAGGTTAAAGAGGGCTGCGTCGGTTTGATTTCCTGAACCGCGACCGCCAAGGGAGATTCGATGCTGACCCCTTTGATTTTCCACAGCGGATGCAGATTCAATTCGCGCAAAACAGCTTCTTCGCGATTCACAATAGCTTCTCCATGACGATGGCGTCTTCGCGGCTTTCACCGGCGGGATAATAACCGCGCCGCACGGCGATTTCCTGAAAACCTGCGCGGCGATACAACGCCTGCGCGGCGGCGTTCGAGCGGCGCACTTCGAGCAGCACGCGCCGCGCGGAAAAACTGCGCGAAGCGTCCAGCGCCGCCTGCAACAACGCGCCGCCCCGCCCTTCGCGCTGATGCGCGGCGGCGATGCTGATGTCCAGTAGTTCCGCTTCTTCCACGCCCTGCATCAGCACAAAATAGCCGGTCAATTCATCTCCTTCCTGCGCCACTCTGCATACATAACCGCTGCGCAACGCGTCGTTGAATTGGCCGCGCGTCCAGGGGTGCGCATGCACCGCCGCTTCGATGCGCGCGACGGCATCCAGATCCTCCTCCGCCATGTCGCGCAGCAGCCCCATCATCGCTCGCTGGTTTTCAGCGCGACTTTATCGCGCAGATAAATCGGTTGCGCGTCGGCGGCATCCTGCCCCAGACCGGCGGCGAACAACGGCGCTGCCAGTTCCGCAACCGCGGAAGCGTGCGGCACGGCGTGCTCGTCCACGTCGGCGAATTGCCCCGCATACGCGGCGCGCAATTCCGCGCCATGCGTGAGAAAACCGCTGCCCGCGCAAACCCATCCGTCGCCGGAAACAGGCGGCACATCGCGCGGCGCATACAGCCCCGGCTCGCAAACGACGCGCCATGCGCCGTCCGATTTTTCATACGCGGCAAAATACACTTCGCCCATGCGCGCATCCAGCGCGGCGATGACCTTATCGTGTCGCGCCGCCTGCGCCAATGCCTGCAAGGTGCAAATGCCCGCCACGGGCAGATTCGCCCCCAGCGCCAACCCTTGCGCCGCGCCGCAAGCGATACGCACGCCCGTGAAGGAGCCGGGACCCGCGCCGAATGCGATGCCATCGATGTCTTGCAGCGTGTGATTGGTGGTGAGCAGCAACGTGTCCAGCATTGGCATCAGAAGCATGGAATGCCGCTGACCAACCGGCTCAAAAAACGCATGCGTCACACCGTCGCACCAGAGCGCGACGGAGCAATATTCGGTGGAGGTTTCGAGGGCGAGGATGTTCATTTTGGTCATTGGGGAGTTTTCCCCTCACCCTAACCCTCTCCCCGCAAGCGGGGAGAGGGAATTAAGTCCCCTCTCCCCATTTATGGGGAGAGG
>JAITMU010000052.1 GCA_031277195.1 Gallionellaceae bacterium
CTCACCGAAAGCTACGCCATGCTGCCCACCGCCGCCGTCAGCGGTTTTTATCTCGCGCATCCAAAGGCGCAGTATTTCGCCTCCGGCAAGGTGGACAAGGATCAAGCGGAAGATTACGCGCGGCGCAAAGGCGTGACGCTGGAACAGGCGGAACGCTGGCTCGCGCCGGTGTTGAATTATTGAGTGTTTGATGGATTGATGCGAAGGAGACGTAAATGAAAAAAGTTGCAATCGGGTTGTTGGCTTTGTTGGGCGCGATGTCGATGACGGTATCTGCTCAAATGATGGCGCCGCAAACATTGACCGTTACCGACACCAAGGCCGGCACGGGCGCGGCGGCTGCCGCCGGAAAAACCGTGTCCGTGCATTACACCGGCTGGCTGTACGACGCGAAGGCTAAGGATAACAAGGGCAAGCAGTTCGACAGTTCGATCGGTTCCGAGCCGATTGAATTCCAGTTGGGCGTGGGCTATGTCATCAAGGGATGGGATCAGGGACTGGTCGGCATGAAAGTCGGCGGGAAGCGCACGCTCGTGATTCCGCCTGGCCTGGGCTATGGCGCGCGCGGCGCAGGCGGTATGATTCCGCCGAATGCGACGTTGTTGTTTGATGTTGAGTTGATGGGGGTGAGGTAATTCCGCCGCCGGACTTTGTTTTTAATCTGAAGGAGAGGTAAATGAAAAAGGCTGTAATCGGTTTTTCCCTGCTCGCCCTGTTGGGCGCGGTATCGACGGGCGCGCTGGCCGCTGAAAAAGCCAAAGCGGATGACGTGCCCAAATTGATCATCACTGACATCAAAGTCGGCACTGGCGCTGAGGCGATCGCGGAAAAAAAATTGACCGTGCATTATACCGGCTGGGTGTACGACGCGAAGGCGAAGGATCACAAGGGCGTGAAGGTGCAAAGCTCGCACGACGCTCAAAAACCCTACAAGTTTGACCTGGCTCGCCGTCAGGCCATCGACGGCTGGGACGAAGGTCTGGTCGGCATGAAAGTGGGCGGCGTGCGCAACCTGATCATCCCGAGCAAAATGGGTTACGGCGCATCCGGCGCAGGCGGCATCGTCCCGCCGAATGCGGCGCTGGTGTTTGATGTGGAATTGTTGAAGGTTGAGTGATAATCGCCCGGTAGCCCCTCTCCCCTCGCGGGAGAGGGGTTGGGGAGAGGGGGCGGCGGAAGATTCTCCACCCTCTGATGAAACAACTAGCCAATCGACTAAGCCCGCAAGCGGGCAAGTCGCTGGTTATCCCCAGTCCTCTCCCATCAAGGGAGAGGGAGCCGTCCGTGTACGTGCTTAAAATTGGAACTATCAATTTCCATGCCTTCCCTCTCTCACCCCCTCCTCATCACCACCCTCATGCTGGTTGCCTCCAACCTGTTCATGACCTTCGCCTGGTACGGCCACCTGAAAAATTTCGCCACTTCGCCCTGGTATGTGGCGGCGCTGGTGAGTTGGGGCATCGCGCTGTTTGAATATCTGATACAGGTTCCGGCGAACCGCATCGGTTACACGGCGCTGGATCTCGGTCAGTTGAAAATCCTGCAGGAAGTCGTCACGCTGTCGGTGTTCGTGCCGTTCGCGGTGTTGTACATGGGGCAGCCGTTGAAGCTGGATTACCTCTATGCGGCGTTGTGTTTGATCGGCGCGGCGTATTTTATTTTTCGGGCGTGACGACCATGCACATTCACATCCTCGGCATCTGCGGCACTTTCATGGGCGGCGTCGCCGCGCTCGCCAAACAGGCGGGCTATCGCGTCACCGGCTGCGACGCCAACGTCTATCCGCCGATGAGCACGCAACTCGAAGCGCAGGGCATCGAATTGATCGAAGGCTGGGGCGCGGAACAACTCGCGTTGCAGCCCGACATCTTCGTCGTCGGCAACGTGGTGTCGCGTGGCAATCCCTTGATGGAAGAAATCCTGAATCGCGGCCTGCCTTACGTTTCCGGCCCGCAATGGCTGGCGGAAACCTTGCTGCGCGATCGCTGGGTGCTGGCGGTGGCGGGCACGCACGGCAAGACCACCACCAGTTCCATGCTGGCGTGGATACTGGAATACGCCGGATTGAATCCCGGCTTTTTGATCGGCGGCGTGCCGGAAAATTTTGGCATTTCGGCGCGCATGGGCGACGCGCCATTTTTCGTGATCGAAGCGGATGAATATGACACGGCATTTTTCGACAAGCGCTCCAAGTTCGTCCACTACCATCCGCGCACGGCGATTCTGAACAATCTCGAATTCGACCACGCCGATATTTTTCCTGATCTCGCCGCCATCGAAACGCAGTTTCACCACCTGGTGCGCACCGTGCCAGGCAACGGCTTGATCGTGAGTAACGGACGCGAGGATTCCCTGCGGCGCGTGCTGGATCGCGGCTGCTGGACGCCGGTGGAAACTTTCGGTGATGACGGCGGCTGGAACATCGACGATGCGGATGCAATCTCGCTGAATGGCGCGTCGCAAGGCGCGTTGCGTTGGGATCTGATGGGCGAACACAACCGCATGAACGCACTCGCCGCGCTCGCCGCCGCGCGCCATGCCGGTGTGCCGGTCGCGCAAGGGCTGGCTGCGCTCGCGGAATTCCGCAACGTGAAGCGACGCATGGAAGTGCGCGGCACGGTCAACGGCGTCACCGTGTACGACGACTTCGCCCACCATCCCACCGCCATCGCCACCACCGTCGCCGGTCTGCGCCACAAAATTGGAGCCGCGCGCATCCTCGCCGTGCTGGAGCCGCGCTCCAACACGATGAAACTCGGCGTGATGAAAAATGCGCTGCCGGAAAGTTTGAAAGACGCTGATCGAGTGTTTTGCTACGCGGGCGGCCTCGATTGGGACGCACAAAGCGCGCTGGCGCCGCTGGGCGAAAAAGCCCGCGTTGAAAAAAATCTCGACGTGCTGGTGAACGCCATCACCGCCGCCGCGCGCTCAGGCGATCACATCCTGGTGATGAGCAACGGCGGGTTTGGCGGGATACACGGGAAGTTATTGGAAAAACTCGGACATCTCACGATGAACTCGTAGGCTGGGTGGAGCGCAGCGATACCCAGCATCCCTGAGCCACGACCTGATTTGCTGGGTATCGCTGCGCTCCACCCAGCCTACGCCTACCGCGCGGCAATCTGCCGATTCGGGCAATGCAGGTAACGCGATGAGCTCAACCATTTCTGGTCGGGGTAGTAGGCGAACAGCAACTGTCCGCCCTTGAGCGCGTCGATCATGGGGCGGGCGATGCCCGCGCGCACCGCCGGACAACCCCAGCTTCGTCCCAAACGCCCCTGTTTTTCGATGATGCCGTCATTCACATAACTTGCGCCGTGCATGACGATGGCACGTTCGCGCGCTTTGTCGTTGAAGCCGGGCTCCAGTCCATCCATGTGCAGGGAATAACCGTTGCTGCCCTGATAAGTGTCGGCGGTGCGGAACAGCCCCAGACTGGTCTGGCGACTTTCCGGCTGGTTGGAAAAGCGGGTGGTGAAATTGTCGCCGCTGTTTTTGCCGTGCGCGACACGTTCATGGAACAGCAGACGGGCTTGGTTCAGGTCAAAAACCCAGAGCCGTGGCTCGGAGGAAGGCAGCGAATAATCGATCACCGCCAGCCGTTCCACTTCGGGCATGCCACCGGCGCGCGCGCATTGCAGCGCGTTCAACGCCAGTTGCAGCACTTGGCCGTTGAGCTTGGGCGCGCTCGCCTGCAGACGGGCGACGAGGCTGCTGTCGCTCGCATAGACCGGCGTCGCGCTCGACAGCGCGGCGATGGACAGCATGAAGCGAGAAAAGAAACGACGCATGGTTGTGTATCCCCGTTGACGGCGCTTTGACAATCGAATTTCTGAAAAGTTGCAATTGTAATGTATCTTGCTTGTAGGGCGGGGCTTGCCCCGCTTTACCTTGCTCGCCCCTCACCCAGCCCCTCACCCAGCCCCTCACCCAGCCCCTCACCCTAACCACTCCCCATAACTGGGGTGAGGGAATGTGGCCCCGCGCCGCCGTTTTACCACACCCCCATTATTGGGGGAGGGTTAG
>JAITMU010000070.1 GCA_031277195.1 Gallionellaceae bacterium
CTGCGCGATGCTGGGTATCGCTGCGCTCCACCCAGCCTACGGGGCTCCCTACCCCGTCATTCCCGCGCAGGCGGGAATCCAAGGACTTTCGTTTTTATTTGACATGCAGTGCAAACGCCGACATCAACCCTAACGTCCTTGGATTCCCGCCTGCGCGGGAATGACGGGAATCATGGGGTTGCCATATATTTTGCTTTCTGTGCCACTCCTTCGGTCAAATACAAAAAATTGCGGGACAGTAGTGGGATAAACCCCGCCCTAACTATTTCTTAAACATCTATTGACAATCCACCTTTAGGCTCGTAGAGTGCGACAAATCGTCGCGATTTGACGATGGGTGGGAAAAACGCTTCACCGGAGCAGGGCACTACGAAGCGTTTTTTTATCCCCATAAAAATGTATAGAGAATAAATCATTTAAGGGAGGAACCATGCGCGCATGGATAGGCATATTCCTGATGCTCCTGCTGTTTCCGCTGAGCGGGCAGGCCGAGCAGCGTGAATTCAGCATGACCATCGACGAAGTGGCGATTGAAGTTGCGCCGGGGTTCGTCAACAAGGTGTTCGCTTTCAACGGGCAGGTGCCGGGGCCGCTGATTCACGTCAAGGAAGGCGACGAACTCACCATTCATGTAACCAACAACACGACGCTGGCGCACACCATGCATTGGCACGGCGTGAATCAGGTCGGCACCTGGCACAGCGACGGCGTGCCTGATGTTACCCAACCGCAAATCGAGCCGGGCGAGACGTACACCTACCAATTTGTGGTGGATCGCCCCGGCAGCCTTTGGTACCACTGCCACGTCAACGTCTGGGAACACGTGGCGACGCGCGGCATGTGGGGGCCGCTGGTCGTTGATCCGAAAAAACCGAGCGCGCTGGAAAAGAAAGTCACCAAGGACGTCATCATGATGATGAGCACCTGGGAATCCGCCTATGCCGATTCCTACGGCAAGGGCGGCGGGCCGCAGGACATGCCGGATTTCTTCTCCGTCAACGCCAAAGCGTTTCCATACAGCCAGCCGGTGCGGGTGAAGAAGGGCGACGTGGTGCGCTTCCGCCTGTATGGCGCGGGCGACGAGCAGCATCAGATGCACTTGCACGGGCACGATCAACTGACCGCATTCAAGGACGGCTACGCGCTGCCGACGCCGTATTTCGTGGACACCGTGCCGGTGGGGCCGGGCGAGCGTTATGACGAAATCGTCACCATGAACAATCCGGGGCTGTTCATCTTCCATGATCACGTGGACAAGCACATGTCGAACAAGGGCGCGATGCTGGGCGGCCCCGTCACCATCATCGAATACGACGAGACGGTGCGCGACGATTGGTATGCCTGGAAGAACAAGGAATACGACGCCGATTTCTTTTACAGCGAGTCGATGAAAAAAGGCTACGGCCTGTTCAATCACGCGCCCTTCCAGGGACGTCCGGTTGATCAGCGGCGGCGGAGGGGGCAGCAATGACAAGGAAACACTGGATCGCCGCAGTGCTTGCGCTGCTGGTTTCCGGCGCGGCGCAGGCGGCAGGGGAAATGCTGCACAAGGAATGCGCAGCGTGTCACAAACTGGACGGCGCGGCGGTGCAAACGCTGAAGGAAGCGTTTGCGAAAAAAGGCGCTGATCTTTCCTACGCCGGCAACAAATACCGCGAGGAATGGCTGGTGTCCTGGCTGCAAAAGCCGACACGCATTCGCCCCGCCGGAATGTACTACGCCGATCACGTCAAGCGCGGCCCCAAGAGCGATGAAGTCGATCCCGCCACGTTGCAGGATCACGTCGCCATTTCCAAGGAGGACGCCACCGCCATCGCCGCCGAGTTGATGAAACTGCGCCCGCACGACGATTTGATCGCGAAAGAAAAAATCGAGCCGGGCACGATTGACAGGCAGATGGGCGAGATGACGTTCGACAAATTCTGGGGTTGCATGGCTTGTCACGAAATCGAGCCGGGTTACGGCGGTTTGTCGGGGCCGGAGGTTTACACCGCCGGACAACGCTTGCAGCCGGAATTCATCGCCAGCTTCATCCGCAATCCGCAAGCCTGGGAACCCAAGACCTGGATGCCGAACAAGAACGTATCCGAAGGCGCGATTCAAAAACTGGTGCGCTATCTGGAACTGCTCGCCAAGGAGAACGGCAATGGACAATAAATTTGCGCTGATGGCGGCGCTGTTGCTGTTGGTCGCGCCCGCGCACGCCAAGGAAACCGCCGCTGACAATTACCGCGCTTATTGCGAGCAGTGCCACGGCACGCAGGGCAACGGCACGGGCGTCAACGTGCGTGACATGTCGGTGGTTCCGCGCGATCACACCGACGCCAGGGAAATGTCCGCCCGCTCGGACGAGACGCTGTTCAAGGTCATCAAGGAAGGCGGCATGTCCATCAGCAAATCCGTGCTGATGCCGCCCTGGGGCGGGACGCTGACGGACGAGGAAATTCACGACATGGTTCAACACTTGCGGATGCTGTGCAAATGCAAGTTCGGCGGATCGTGACGCAGGTGGAAGCAGGCAGTGTGGTCACTTTGTAAAACAGAAAAGGGAGAAATGGAAATGAGAGCATTCAAGAAAGCAACGATGGCGTTGGCTGCGGTGGCGGTGCTGTTTTCCGCACAGCAGGCATTTGCCAAAACCGTCAACGTCACGCTGACGGCGAAGGAAGTGGATGTGCCGACCAACGGCGCGCTGGTGGGCGGTTCCAACACCATGGCGGCGTGGACGTTTGACGGCACGGTTCCCGGCCCGGTGGTGCGCGTGGAAGAAGGCGACACGGTGGATTTCACGCTGATCAATCCGGCGGAAAACAAGAACTCGCACGCGATTGATTTCCACGCGGCGTTTGTCAACGTGCTGGATGAATTCGCCCAGATCAAGCCGGGCGAAACCAAGAAGTTCAAGTTTGAAGCCAAGGTGCCGGGCGTGTTCATGTACCACTGCGGCGCAAGCCCGATGGTGCAGCACATCGCGCGCGGGATGTACGGCGTGATTCTCGTCGACCCGAAGGACAAGAAAAATTATCCCAAGGCCGACCGCGAGTATGTGCTGGTGCAATCGCAGTATTTTCCGGATGTGGACAACTACAACGCGATGTTGAACGATGCCAACGCCTGGAAGGGTTCGCTCATCAATGGTCAGGTGTTCCACTACGATCCCGTGCATGATCCCGCAGGCGATCACGACACGCTGGAAGCCCTGCCGGGCGAGCGCGTGCGCATCTACTTCGTGAACGCCAACATCAACAATCCGGTTGCGCTGCACCCGATCGCCAGCATGTGGGATCGCGTGTACATCAACGGCAATCCGAAGAACCAGTTGCACGGCATCCAGACTTACAACGTGGCCGTGGCCGAAGCCAGCACGTTTGATCTGGTCACACCGAAGGACAAGGATGTCGCGGGCATCGCCATCGTTGACCACTCCATGAACGCCGCCCTGCGCGGCGCCATCACGGTGCTGGTGAGCAAGAAAGACGCCAACCCGAACAAGGGCAAGGGCGAGGTCATCGTCATCAAGTAATGTAGTAGGGGGTAGCAACTTGGGTGGAGGGGTCGCAAGGCTTCTCCACCATTTTTTTGAGAGAGGT
>JAITMU010000084.1 GCA_031277195.1 Gallionellaceae bacterium
GATGGCGACCACGAGCACGATGGCGAGAAAAAAGGTTTCTTCGGCTGGTTCAACCGGACGTTCTTGCGTACCGCGACGGGCTACCGCAACACGGTGAACAAACTGCTGACGCACAAAACGCCGGGGTTGCTTGCCTACGGCGCGGTGGTCGTCGTCACCGGCTGGCTGTTCGCGCATCTGCCCAACAGCTTTTTGCCGGAAGAAGATCAGGGCTATTTCGTCACCATGATGCAACTGCCACCGGGCGCGACGCGCGAGCGCACGATGGACGTGTTGCAGGAAGTGGAAAAATATTATCTGGGACAACCCGAAGTGGATCACGTCATCGGCGTGCTGGGTTTCTCCTTCCTGGGACGCGGGCAGAACACCGCGACGGCGTTCGTGCGTCTCAAGGACTGGAGTGACGAGAAACGCAAAGGCAAGGATCACACGGCGGCGGCCTTGGTGCAGCGCGCCAACATGGCGCTGATGAATCCCATGAATTCGGACAAGGCCGTGCCCGCGTCCAAACGGGCGATGATCATTACCATCAACGTGCCGCCGATTCCTGAACTGGCGGCGACCGGCGGTTTCGACTTCCGCTTGCAGGATCGTTCCGGCATGGGGCGCGACGCCTTGCGCGATGCGCGCAATCAGTTGCTCGGCATGGCCAGCGCGGACACTGCCAGACTGGCGGGCGTGCGTCCTGAAGGCCAGGAACCCGCGCCGCAGTTGATGCTGGACGTTGATCGCCTGAAGGCGCAAACGCTGGGCGTGAACATGGATGATCTGAACAGCATGATGCAATCGACGCTGGGCGTTAATTACATCAACGACTTCGTGCGCATGGGGCGCGTGTTGCGCGTGCAGATGCAGGCCGACGCGCAAACCCGTTCGAGCATCGACCAGATCATGCGTTTGCCGGTGAGAACGGCGAACGACGGTCTGGTGCCCTTGTCGGAAATCGCCTCGCCGCGCTGGGTGCTCGCGCCGCCCAGACTGGAACGCTACAACGGTTTGCCCGCGATGAAAATTTCCGGCAGCCCCGCGCCGGGACGCAGCAGCGGCGACGCAATGGACGGCAGGGTGGATGCGGCAGCCAAATTGCCGCCGGGCGTGGGCTACGAATGGTCGGGCTCATCCAAGCAGGAAAGCCTGTCCGGCGCGCAAGCGCCCATGCTGTTCGCGCTGTCGGTGGTCGCGGTGTTCCTGTGTCTCGCGGCCTTGTACGAAAGCTGGTCGATTCCGGTCGCAGCGCTCCTGGTCGTGCCCATCGGCATCTTCGGTTCGCTGCTGGCGGTGACGCTGCGCGGTATGCCGAACGACGTGTATTTCAAAGTGGGGCTGGTGGTGGTGATTGGTCTCGCGGTGAAAAACGCGATTCTGATTATCCAGTTCGCGCGCGACGCGGAAAAACGGGGCGAGGATTTGCTCCAATCGACACTCGACGCTTGCCGCTTGCGCTTCCGTCCGATTCTGATGACTTCCATCGCCTTCGTGTTCGGCGTGTTGCCGCTGGCGATTTCCACCGGCGCGGGCGCGAATGGCCGTCACGCCATCGGCACCGGCGTGATGGGCGGGATGCTGTCGGCGACGGTGCTGGCGATTTTCCTGATTCCGGTATTTTTCATGATGGTGCGCCGTTTCTTCCCCGGCAAACCCGATGTGAAGCATGAGGAGAATGAACATGATTAAGAGATTGCCGCTGGCGCTGTTGTCCGCAGCGGTGTTGTCCGCCTGCGCCGTGGGGCCTGATTATCAGCGGCCTGACCTGGCCTTGCCGGGCGTATTTCCGGCGCAGCAAGACGCCAAAACGGTGAGCAAAAATGATGCCTGGTGGCACATCTATCAGGACACAGTGCTGAACCAGCTTGAAGACGAGGCGCTGCAACACAACGCCGACATGCAACTCGCCGTCTCCCGCATCGACGAAGCGCGCGCGCAGGCGGATGCGGTCGGCGCGAACCTGTATCCAACCGTGTCGGCCAGCGTGAGCGCCAACCGCACCAAGCGCAGCCTGGCGACCGCGACATCGCTGCCGACGACGACCTTCGGACGCATCACGAATGACCGCATGGCGACGCTGGATGTCAGCTACGAGCTGGATCTGTGGGGACGTTTGCGCCGCAGCAACGAAGCCGCGCAAGCGCAACTCCTGGGCGCGGAATCGGCGCGTGACACCGTGCGTCTGTCGCTGACGGCGGAAGTGGCGCAGCAGTATTTCGCGCTGCTCGCCTACACCGAACAAGAGGCTTTGTTGAAACGCGCGCTGGAAGGCCGCGAAAAAGCGCTGGAGCTGCAACGCAAACGCGCCGAACTGGGCGTGATTTCCAACTTCGACATCCATGCCGCCGAGACCGAAGCCGCCGCTTTCCGCGCCGAACAAGCCGCGATGACGCAAGCGCGCGAACAGCAGGAAGCCGTGCTGGCCGTGCTGCTGGGACGTTCGCCGCGCGACGTGATGCAGGCGAATTTCGCGCGCGGCACGCCCGCCACGCCGGGTGTGGTGGCGATACCGGAAGGCTTGTCGTCAGAATTGCTGCTGCAACGTCCCGACGTGCGCGAAGCCGAGCAACAACTGGTCGCATTCAACGCCAACATCGGCGCTGTTCGCGCGCAAATGTTCCCCTCGGTGTCGCTGACCGGCTATCTGGGTGGCGAAAGCGCGAAGTTCTCCGATCTGTTCACCAGCCCCGCAGGGATATTCCAGTTCGCCGCCAACCTCACGCAACCGCTGTTCAACGCCGGCGGCCTGCAAGCCACCATCCGCGCCGCCGAAGCGCAACGCGATCAGGCGCTGATCATCTACAAACAAACCGTCGCCGCCGCCTTCTCCGACGTGCGCAACGCCCTGTCAGGCCAGGAAGCCGCCCGCCGTACCCTGGAAGCCGCCATCGCCAGCGACCAGGCAATGACGCGCGCCTACGAGCAGATTCAGGCACGCTACAAAGCCGGTGTTTCCAGCCAACTCGATTTGCTCGACGCCGAACGCAACGCCTTGCAAGCCGGCGTGACGCGGCGTGACGCAGAACGCGCGCAGCGGAGTGCGGTGGCGAATTTTTACAAGGCGATTGGGGGTTAATTCCCTCGCCCCGCTTGCGGGGAGAGGGTAGGGTGAGGGGATGGCGTAAACAACACCGCCCCTCACCCCAACCCTCTCCCCATAAATGGGGAGAGGGAATAAATTCCTGA
>JAITMU010000132.1 GCA_031277195.1 Gallionellaceae bacterium
TCTCCCCTGGTGGGAGAGGGGTGGGGGAGAGGGGGTTGGTGAGGCTCCATCACACTCTGATGAAACAACTAGCCATTCGACTAAGCCCGCTGAAGCGGGCAAGTCGCTGGTTATCCCCAGCCCTCTCCCATCAAGGGAGAGGGAGTTGGAGGTGTCATTCCCTTTCAATTTTCGCTGCGTACGCAATCCGCCCAGTTATTCGGCGTTTCATAAAGACGCACCCGCTCCAGTCGCAGGTGGTTGTGATAGACGTCGCGGTACGCGCCGTCGAGCAGACGGAACGCGGTTTCGGCGAGGTTCTCCGCCGTGGGCGGCGCGTCCAGGATCACCGTTTTGTGTTGCGGCAAGCTGTTCAGAAAATCCAGCACGGCGGTGTCGTCGCGATACACGAGAAAAGCGTGATCCCAGGCGTTCACCACTTGCTCCAGCGCGATGCGTTTAACGTCGGAAAAATCCATCACCATGCCTTGCTCGGACGCGCCTTCCGTCGTGATGATGTCGCCGGACAGCGTGATTTCGATGGCGTAGCGATGACCGTGCAAATGGCGGCACTGGCTGTTGTGATTGGGGATGCGGTGTCCCGCGTCGAATTCGAGACGGCGTGTGATTTGCATGGTCGTTGATTATAACGCAACCTACAACAACACCGCCGCAACCACCCTGCGCCCTTCCGCCATCAGGATGTTGTAAGTGCGGCAAGCTGCCGGTGTGTCCATGCATTCCACGCCGATGCGCGCGTTGACCAGTTTTTTATAAAGATGCGGCGGCGGGAAGCGCAGGCGTTCGCCGGTGCCGAGCAGCAGCACTTCGGGGTCGAGTGCCAGCAGGGCGTCGAAGTGGGATTCGTCCAGCGCGTCGAAGGCGGGACGCCAGTCGGTCAACACTTGCTCCGGCGTGACGACGACGGAATGCTCGTAGCGTTTGCCGTTGACCGACACATAGCCCGCGCCGCTGGCGGTGAACAGTTTTTCGTTGGTGCTGGTGGTGAGGTGTAGTTTCATTTGTAATTCCCTCTCCCTTTGGGAGAGGGTTAGGGTGAGGGTTTCAATATCCAACAGAAACCTGATGCCCTTTCCCTCACCCCAGCCCTCTCCCGGAGGGAGAGGGAGTAAATGGGTCGCATATTTGCTGGTAAACCCGCGCTCAGATAAAATCACAACCCTTTGACAACGCGGGCTTCGCTTAGCCGTCGCGCCCGTAATTCTACCGGATTCGCGGACAAGCGCAGCGATTCCCATTCACACCGAAAGGCCATCGTGGGACAGACCAATTCTTCCGGCTCCGGCAAGCCGGTGCTGAAATCCACCAAGCTCGCCAATGTGCTCTACGACATTCGCGGGCCGATCGTGGAGGCTGCGCGCAAGATGGAGGAGGAAGGCCAGAAGGTCATCAAGCTGAACATCGGCAACATGGCGCCGTTCGGTTTTGATGCGCCGGAAGAAATCCAGCAGGACATGATTCGCAATCTGCCCGACTCGGCGGGGTATTCGGACAGCAAAGGCATTTTCGCCGCGCGCAAGGCGGTGATGCATTACACGCAGCAGCAGGGCATCGCGGGCGTGACGCTCGACGATATTTATCTCGGCAACGGCGCGAGTGAGTTGATCCAGATGGCGACCAGCGCGTTGCTGAACGATGGCGACGAGTTGCTGCTGCCCACGCCCGATTATCCGTTGTGGACGGCGGTGACGAGTTTGGCGGGCGGCAAGCCGGTGCATTATCTGTGCGACGAGGCGAACGGCTGGCAGCCCGACCTGAACGACATGCGCGCGAAGATCACGCCGCGCACGCGCGGCATCGTCGTCATCAATCCCAACAACCCGACCGGCGCGTTGTATTCGGATGAACTGCTGCGCGGCATCGTGCAGATTGCGCGCGAGCATGGTTTGGTGTTGCTGGTCGATGAGGTGTACGACAAGGTGCTGTACGATGGCGTCAAGCATACGGCGATGGCGAGTTTATCGACCGACGTGTTGACACTGACGTTCAATTCGCTGTCCAAGGCGTATCGCTCCTGCGGCTATCGCGCGGGCTGGATGATCGTCTCCGGCCCCAAGCAGAACGCGCGCGATTTCATCGAAGGGCTGGACATGCTGGCCAATCTGAAACTCGGCTCCAACGTGCCGGGACAGTGGGCGATTCAAACGGCGCTGGGCGGCTATCAAAGTATCAACGATCTGGTCGGCGAGGGCGGGCGTCTGCGTCGTCAACGCGACGTGGCGTATGAATTGATCACCGCGATTCCCGGCGTGACGTGCGTGAAGCCGCAGGCGACGCTGTACATGTTCCCGCGCCTCGATCCGGAAATGTACCCCATCACCAACGACCGCCAGTTTTTGCTTGAACTGCTCAAGGAAACGCGCGTGATGCTGGTGCAAGGCACCGGCTTCAACTGGCCATCGCCCGATCATTTCCGCATCGTGTTTCTGCCGCATGAGGATGATTTGCGCGAAGCGATTGGGCGGATTGCAAAGTTTTTGGAAGGGTATCGGAAGCGTCACGGAAAATAATATGTAGGCTGGGTTGAGCGCAGCGAAACCCAGCACACCGCCACACATAACGCTGGGTTTCGCTATCGCTCAACCCAGCCTACGAGTTAACAAGGAACGGATTTTATGAAACCCATCAACGTAGGCCTACTCGGCATCGGCACGGTCGGCGGCGGCACGTTCAACGTGTTGGCGCGCAACTCGGAAGAAATCGCGCGCCGCGCGGGCAGGCCGATTCGCATTTCCGTGGTGGCGGATAAAAATACCGCGCTCGCGGAATCAGTGACTAAAGGCGCGTGTCGCGTGACCGACGACGCCTTCGCTGTGGTGAGCGATCCAGAAATCGACATCGTGATTGAGTTGATCGGCGGCTATGGTGTAGCGAAAGAACTGGTGTTGCAGGCCATCCACAACGGCAAGCACGTCGTCACTGCCAACAAGGCGTTGCTCGCGGTGCATGGCAACGAGATTTTTGCGGAAGCGCAGAAGAAGCGCGTGATGGTCGCCTTCGAGGCGGCGGTCGCAGGCGGCATTCCCATCATCAAAGCCGTGCGCGAAGGGCTGGCCGCCAACCGCATCGAATGGATTGCGGGCATCATTAATGGCACGACCAATTTCATCCTGTCGGAAATGCGCGACAAAAGTTTGCCGTTCGATGTTGTGCTGAAAGAAGCGCAGGCGTTGGGATACGCCGAAGCCGATCCGACTTTTGACATCGAAGGCGTGGACGCTGCGCACAAGATCACCATTCTTTCCGCGCTCGCTTTCGGCACTTCGATGCAATTCGACAAGGCGCACATCGAAGGCATCTCCAAACTCGACGCGGTGGACATCAAATACGCGGAACAACTCGGCTATCGCATCAAGCTGCTCGGCGTCACGCGCCGCGCGCCGGAAGGCATTGAACTGCGCGTGCATCCGACGCTGATTCCCGCGAAGCGTCTCATCGCCAACGTCGAAGGCGCGATGAACGCCGTGCTGGTGCAGGGCGACGCTGTGGGCGCGACGCTGTATTACGGCAAAGGCGCGGGTGCGGAACCCACGGCCAGTGCGGTAATCGCCGATCTCGTGGACGTGACGCGCATGCACACCGCCGACCCCGAAAATCGCGTCCCGCATCTCGCGTTTCAACCCAATCAACTGGCGAACATTCCGGTGCTGCCGATGGACGAAGTACGGACGAGCTACTACCTGCGCCTGCGCGTCGAAGACCAACCCGGCGTGCTGGCCGACATCACGCGCATCCTCGCCAACGAAGCCATCTCCATCGATGCTGTGATTCAGAAAGAGCCGGACGAAGGCGAAGCGCAGACGGATTTGATTCTGCTCACGCACTTGACCAGAGAAAAGCACATCAACGCAGCGATTGCGAAAATTGAAGCGTTGCCGGTGGTGGCGGGCAAGGTGACGCGGTTGCGGATGGAGGAGTTGGGGAAGTGATTCGCCAATCTACTCCCTCTCCCTTGATGGGAGAGGGCGGGGGAGAGGGTGGAGATATTGCGCCAGACCGTCC
>JAITMU010000004.1 GCA_031277195.1 Gallionellaceae bacterium
ACACCAACATTTTCTTTCTCTCGCTTAATGTAATTGCCTTGCTCGTCTTTTAGTCGGACTAGTTTGCCGTCTACGACCCCGCGAACGGTATCTTCAATCCAATCCTTGTTTGCATACTCTTGATATTGAATTTCAAATTGATAATCAGACTTGGTTTTAGCGTAGAGGAAAATACTGTCGTGCATCTTCTGAAAATTCTTTGTTACGTTACTCCATCGCCGGTAATGCCAGATGATTTCATTAACTAGGTTTGCTTTTCCAAATAATTCATCCATCACGAGTTTGACGTAATGCCCAACATGCCAATCCAGATGCACATAAATTGATCCTGTATCCGCCAGCAACTCCCGCATCAAAATCAACCTCGGCACCATCATCGCCAAATACGAAGCTGTCCCATCCGACCATGTATCCGAATACGCAAACTGCTCAATCACCGTCGGCTTCTGCTCCAACTCCATGCCAGGCAGCGTAATCTTGGTACGGTAATCCGCCTTTGAATCGAACGGTGGATCAATGTAGATCAGGTCAACCTTGCCTCGCAGGCTCGGCGTGGTTTCATCACCCGCCAGCAAAGCTGCCATCGCCAGCAGGTTATCGCCATAAATTAGTCGATTCTGCCATTCGCCGCCGTCGCCCTCCCGCAGGCGCGCGGCTCGTTCGCTCGCAGCAATCCAGTCCGTCGCCGCCGCATCCTTCGCAGGCAACACCCACTCGCGCGTTTGCAAAGCCACGCGGTGCTGTCCCTCCAAATTTTCCAGAATCTTTTGGGCTTCCTCGCGCCCACGCTTAACGATTTCAGGGAGTTGCTCCAACAAAGTTTTAGGCATGATTTTAATTTATCAATTTTTGATTGATGACATCATAAATCAATAATTGATTGATGCAAGCCACATCGGCTCTAACTTTGCTGGCATGAAAAACGAACAGGAAGAATTTGGTCGAAGATTGCGGGCAGCGCTAAAAGCCGCCGGCATGGGTGAAAGTGCGGTGCAGCTTGCAGACCTTGTATCTTTCAACGGCGGGGATGCCGTCAGCGTCCAGGCAGCACATAACTGGATTCGGGGGAAAACCCTACCGCGCCCCGGCAATCTGAAAGCATTGGCTCGTGCGCTTGGCACTCGCGCTGACTTGCTGTACGGTGAATTGGCAGATACCGGGCAACACATAGCCGATGGGAGCGGCCATCGAACAACGTCCAATCGTGATCAGCGTACTGTAGACATCTTCCTGATGCTGCCGCCAAAGCAGCGGGAAATTGTTAGCGTCCTTATCAAATCCATGGCCGAATTAGCACACGAACAGAAACGCAAGGAACCGCGTAGCCGCTGAATTGATAATCTCGGTAGCTTGGCTCGTTGCGGTTCGCTGCGCTCACCACAACCTATCCATATGGATAGGTGTATTGCGCCCGCAATTCCAGGAAAATCCGGGCAATGGCTAATTACGCCGATCGACGAAATATATTTTCATTTGACCGCCTAACCCAATCTTGAACGAAAAGCCGTCTGTCACTACAATGTCACTACATTTTGCCGCAAGGAGAAAATCATGGCTCGTGACACGACCGTTCAATTTCGCGTGGATTCCGAAGTGAAAGAAGGCGCTTTTGCCGTTTTTCGTGAAATGGGGATCAGCCCGTCGGAAGCCGTGCGCGTATTTTTCAAGCAAGTGCAAAAGACGCGCACGCTGCCATTCGTGGTGGTGGCCGACGATCTGCCCGGAACAACACTGGAAAGCGACTACAAGGCCTGGTTACAAACGCGCCTGGCTGACACCATCAAAAAACTGGATAGCGGCAAAATGAAAAGCTATCCCTCCAACGCCGCCAAAGACATTTTGCGTAAACGTCTAGCTGCTCGCAGGTCGCCCTGAAACAAGCGCCCAATGTCTATCCAGTGGTCAGATTTTGCGCTACGCAGCCTTGAAGAAATTATCTTCTACTATGAAGTTGAGGCGGGGCGTGAAATTGCGGAAGAAATAGAGTGCCGCATCTTTGACCAAATCGAGGAACGGACGAATCTTTTTCCGGCTGCCAATCCCGAAAGCGATGTCTTTCCCGGCCTCAGGAAATTGGTCATTGATCACTTGCCCTATGTGGCGTTCATTCGGCCAATAGCGCCCAATTTATGGGAAGTGGTGGACATCGTGCATACCTCGCGCAAACTGCCCAAAACGCCTGACAGCGTTTAACCGTTATGAGGGCGAAGGCTATTAGCCTTCACTCCTCATCCAGCAACTTCCCCGCCACCGCCCACTTGTCCTCCGCCACTTCCTCAAACGTCACATAGGTGTACGACTTCGGTTTGTGCGCGATGCGTTCCAGCGTGTCGGTGATTTCTTCGGCGATCTTCGCGCGCTGTTCGCGGCTCAATGCGCCGGCGGTGCGGATGTGGACGTAGGGCATGGCAACTCCTCGGTAAAAAATCAGGGTGCGGACACGATGACCAGTCCGCGCGATTGTCCGCTGGTGCTGTCCAGCGTGGCGATGGCTGCGCGCAAGGTGGAAATGCCGACCCAGGACGGCGGATATTTGTATCGCGCCACATCGAGAATCAGCACGCGATCCGTTTCGGCGTCGTAAGCGGCCAGCACCGACCAGTGGCCGCCGCCGACTTGATCCAGCGTGGCGCGCAGGTAATTGGCCAGCACGAATTGGCCGTCGTTGCCCAGCATCGTTTTCAACAGGGCGCGCAGCATTTCATCGTCCAGACTGTCACCAGCGACGGATCGCGCCTTCACGCCGAGCTGTTCCATCGCCTGCGTCATTTCTGCGCGCGTCATGCCTTGTTTCAGCACGGTTTCTGCGGGGATGATTTTGCTGACCTCGGGCGTGAAGTAATTGCTTTGCGTGAAATAAGTGTAGGGCGTGTAAACGGGATCGACCGGTTTTTTGACCGGCATGGAGTTCAGCACAGTGACCGCGCTGGCGACGCCGCAGTAGCTTTGGGTTTGCTGCGTGGTGAAGTTGGGCGCAAGCTGCCAGTAGTCGGCATCGGCGGCGATGCGGGCGCGCAAAGCGGCGCCGGCTTCAGAGTTCCAGTAGATGACGTCGGGGGCGGCAAATGCGGCGGGTGTGCAGAAGCAAAGCAGCAAAACAACTGCACTCATCAAACCCCTCCCCCCGTGTGGGGGAGAGCAAACAGCGAGGGGGCCGGTTGGGGAGAGGGGGCGACGGTCTCGCTGCCACAGTGAAATGACACGCCACATTTCACCCTCTCCCCAGCCCTCTCCCGTCAAGGGAGAGGGAGTTGGCCTGCGTTTCATCAAAATATTCAACTAAAATCCCCCCACAACGTCTGCAACGCCACAATGCCCGCCATCGCCGCCGTCTCCGTGCGCATCACGCGCTTGCCGAGTCGCACCGGAATGAAATCCGCCAGATGCGCCATCTTCATCTCGTCCTCGCTGAATCCGCCTTCCGGTCCGATCAGCAAAATGACGCTGCCTTGCGGCGGCGATTGTTTGTGCAGCGCGGTCGCGCCTTCCGGTTGCAGAATAAAACGCGCGCCATCCGTTTGCGCGCGCAGGTTCGCCAGCCAGAACGCGAAATCCTGCGGCGGATGAATGAGCGGCAAGACGTTGCGACCGCATTGCTCGCAGGCGGCGATGGCGACGCTGCGCCAGTGCGCGGTGCGTTTCACGGCGCGATCAGCGGTGAGCTTCGCCACGCTGCGCTGGGTTTGCACCGGCACAATTTCGGCAGCGCCCAGCTCGGTGGCTTTCTGCATCACCCAATCCATTTTTTCGCTGCCGCACATCGCTTGCGCCAGCGTGATGCGCAGCGGCGATTCGGTTTCTTCCATGCAGCTTTGCAGTTCGTGCAGCACCACGCGCCGCCCGCCAATCTCGGCGATTCTGGCGTCAAACGCGCCGCCTTCGCCGTCGAACACCTGCACCGCATCGTTCTCGCGCAGACGCAACACGCGATGCGCATGATGCGCGGCTTCGCGCGGCAATTCAAAGTGATTGCCGCGCGGCAACGGAGGCGGGCAATAGAAACGGGGTGCGGACATGATGGGTCGGGATTAAAAAACTGCGTGATAATATAACGATCAAGCCTGAAAATGAATGTAATAAGGAGATTATCGATGGTCAGCTTGCAACCCCCGCTCTGCGATTTCGGCTGGAAAGCCCGCGCGTTTGGTCTGCCCGGCGTGGATGGCAAACGCTACACGCTGGACAATGCGCGCGGCGAAAACGGCCTGCTGGTGATGTTCATCTGCAACCACTGCCCGTATGTGAAATCCATCCGCGACCGCATCATCCGCGACACCCGCGAGTTGCAACAATACGGCATCAACAGCATCGCCATCATGTCCAACGATCCGGCGGATTACCCCGAAGATTCGTTCGACAACATGAAAGCGGTGGCGCAGGAATACGGCTTTCCTTTTCCTTATGTGTGGGACGAAACCCAGCAGATCGCAAAAGACTACGGCGCAGTCTGCACGCCGGATTTCTTCGGCTTCAACGCCAATCTGGAATTGCAATATCGCGGACGGCTGGATGCGTCGCGCAAAGAGGCTGTGACGGACGCGCCGCGCGATTTGTTCGAGGCGATGGTGCAGGTGGCAAAGACCGGCAAAGGCCCGGCGGAGCAGATTGCGAGCATGGGGTGTTCGATCAAGTGGAAAGACTAACTCCCTCTCCCCATTCATGGGGAGAGGGTGGGGGTGAGGGATGGTTTTCCTGCGTCTTGCGCTCCCCTCACCCTAACCCTCTCCCCGCAAAGCGGGGAGAGGGAAGCGGATAGCTTTAAACTTACGTTTCCCGCCCAATCGGTTACAATACGCCCCATGTCCGACCTCGATCTCCGTAATCACTTCCTGATCGCCATCCCGTCTCCTTCCATGGGAGACACCGTGTTTGCCAAATCGCTTATTTATATCTGCCAGCACGACGATCAAGGTGCGCTGGGCATCGTGGTGAATCGCCCGACCAATCTCACGCTGGGCAAGCTGTTTGAACAAATCCGCGTGCCGCTGGACGACGACGAGCTGAAAAACCAGCCGACGCACTTCGGCGGGCCGGTGCAGACGGATCGCGGGTTTGTGCTGCACGATCCGGTCGGTCACTGGCAGTCCACGCTGAACATCAACGACCACATCGGTCTGACCACCTCCCGCGACATTCTCGAAGCCGTCAGCGAAGGACAAGCGCCGCAGCGATTGCTGGTGGCGCTGGGCTACGCGGGCTGGTCGCAGGGACAACTGGAGCAGGAAATGGCGCAAAACGCCTGGCTCAGCGTCCCCGCCGCCGAGAACATCCTGTTCGATCTTGAGCCGGAAGCCCGCCTGCCCGCCGCCATGGCGCTGCTCGGCGTCGATTACGCTTCACTGTCGGGAGAAGCCGGACATGCCTGAGGGCATGTTTCCGTCCGCTCTTTCCGGCACGCTGCTCGCTTTTGATTTTGGCGAAAAACGCATCGGTGTGGCCATCGGCAACACGATTTCCGCTTCGACGCGCCCGCTCGTCACGCTAAACGATGAAGGCAACGAACAACGCTTCGCCGCCATTGCCGCGCTGCTGCAAGAATGGGCGCCTGCGGCGCTGGTGGTCGGCCTGCCGTGCAACGAGGATGGCACGCCGCACGAATTGACCCGGCTGTGCCGCCGCTTCGCCGACCGGCTCAAAGGACGTTTCGGATTGCCTGTGATTCTGGTGGACGAGCGGTATACTTCCGCCTCGGCGAGTTCGCAACTGAGCGATGCCGGCATCCGCGGCATCAAACAAAAACCGCTGCTCGACCAGGTTGCCGCGCAGCAGATATTGCAGGCCTGGTTTGATGAGCCTGGGGCGGCGCGGGTTGTTTGAGCAGGCAAGATGATAATGGGAAATTACATGCTTAATTTCCAGTTCCCTGACAAGCCCCTCTCCCCTCGTGGGAGAGGGGTAGGGGAGAGGGGGCTTGGTGTAATCCCCCTCACCCTCTCCCCAACCCTCTCCCATCAAGGGAGAGGGAGTTTATGTGGCGCGAGCTATCAAGTTAAATGAACAACCCACAACTCGATAAAAACGGCGAACTGCGGCACTTGCTCTCCACCGAGGGACTGCCCGCCCGCATCCTGCGCGACATTCTGGATCGCGCCGCCACCTTCATCAGCACGGCGGAGGACGACGAAATCCGCAAGGTGCCGCTGCTGCACGGCAAGTCGGTGTTCAACCTGTTTTTTGAAAACAGCACACGCACGCGCACCACGTTTGAAATCGCCGCCAAGCGACTGTCCGCCGATGTGGTCAACCTCAACATCGGATCGTCCTCCACCAGCAAGGGCGAAACGCTGCTCGACACGGTGGACAACCTGTGCGCGATGCGCGCCGACATGTTCGTCGTGCGCCATTCGGCGTCGGGCGCGGCGCATCTGGTCGCGCGCCACGTTGCGCCAAACGTGCATGTCATCAACGCGGGCGACGGACGCCACGCGCATCCGACGCAGGCCTTGCTCGACATGTTCACGATCCGCCACTACAAAAAGGAATTTCACAACCTGCGCGTCGCCATCGTCGGCGATGTGGCGCACTCGCGCGTGGCGCGTTCGCAGATTCACGCGCTGACCACGCTGGGTGTGCCGGAAGTGCGCGTCATCGCGCCCAAGACGCTGCTGCCCACCGATGTCGAACGACTCGGCGTGCGCGTGTTCCACAACATGACGCAAGGGCTGCAAGAGGTGGATGTGGTGATGATGTTGCGCGTGCAAAACGAGCGCATGCAGGGCGCGCTGCTGCCTTCGGCGCAGGAATATTTCAAATACTACGGACTCACGCCGGAGAAGCTGGCACAGGCCAAGGCGGACGCCATCGTCATGCATCCGGGGCCGATGAATCGCGGCGTGGAAATCGACTCCAGCGTCGCCGACGGCGCGCAATCGGTCATCCTGCCGCAAGTGATGTTCGGCATCGCGGTGCGGATGGCGGTGATGAGTTTGCTGGCGGGAGTGCGACCATGAACATTCACATCAAAAATGGCCGACTGATCGATCCGAAAAACGGCATCGACGCGCAACGCGACGTGTTCATCGCTGCCGGTCGCGTGGTCGGCGTGGGCGCAGCGCCCGATGGCTTTGTCGCGGAACGAACGCTGGACGCTGCCGGACTGGTGGTCGCGCCCGGCTTGATCGACCTCGCCGCGCGACTGCGCGAACCCGGCTACGAATACCGCGCCACGCTCGAATCCGAAATGATCGCCGCAGTCGCGGGCGGCGTCACCGCACTGGCCTGCCCGCCGGACACCGACCCGCCGCTGGACGAACCCGGCCTGGTGGAAATGCTCAAGCACCGCGCCCGCATGTTGAATCAGGCGCGCGTGTTTCCGGTCGGCGCGCTGACGCAAGGCTTGCGCGGCGCGGAACTCACCGAGATGGCGGAACTGTCGGATGCCGGTTGCGTGGCGTTCAGTCAGGCCGACGCCCCGCTCACTGATTCGCGCGTGCTGCGGCGCGCAATGCAATACGCCGCCACCTTCGATTTCAGCGTCTGGCTGCGGCCTCAGGACAGTTTTCTCGCCAAGGATGGCGTCGCGCACGATGGCGAAGTCGCCACCCGGCTTGGCCTGCCCGCCATCCCCGCGCACGCCGAAGTCGTCGCGCTCTCCACCATGCTGCTGCTGGCGCGCGAAGCCGGTGTGCGCTTGCACATCTGCCGCCTGTCCACCGAAGCCGGTGTCGCGCTGATCCGCGAAGCCAAGCAGCAAGGCCTGTCGCTCACCTGCGACGTGTCGGCCAATCATGTGCATCTGTCCGACCACGACATCGGTTTCTTCGATTCCAACTGCCACCTCGTCCCGCCTCTACGCAGCCTGCGCGACCGCGACGCGCTGCGCGCCGGACTGGCCGACGGCACCATCGACGCGATCTGCTCCGACCACACGCCGGTCGATGACGACGCAAAACAATTACCCTTCGCCGAAGCCGAAGCGGGCGCGACCGGACTGGAACTGTTGCTGCCGCTCGTGCTCAAGTGGGCAGACAAAACCGCGCTCAGCGACGCCCTCGCCAAAGTGACGCAACATCCGGCGCGCATACTGGGCTTGGACAACCTCGGCCACCTGTCGGTCGGCGCGTCAGCGGATGTGTGTATTTTCGATCCCGCACACTGGTGGAAAGTGGAACCCGCAGCGCTGAACAGCCAGGGCAAAAACACGCCATTCCTCGGCATGGAATTGCAGGGCAAGGTGCGTTACACGCTGGTGGACGGGAAGGTTGTTTATCAGTCTGTTTAAAAACCAAAACCTTTCACCACAGAGACACGGAGACACAGAGAAAAGCGAATGAGAAATTGACTTGCTCTCCGTCATTACCAAAGGGTTTGTCTTTCTCTGTGCCTCTGTGTCTCTGTGGTGAATGCATTTTAATTACCCATAACCATGAACACACTCAACCCGCTCCTGAATTTCTCCGGCCTCCCCCGCTTCACCGCAATCAAACCCGAACACATCGCTCCCGCCGTTGAGCATCTCCTCAGCGAAAACCGCGCCTTGATTGCGCGGTTACTGGACGACGACACTGCGCCAAGCTGGGACAATTTCATGCAGCCGATGGACGATGCCAATGAGCGCCTCTCCCGCGCTTGGGGACAAGTCGGGCATCTGAATGCGGTGATGAACAGTCCGGAACTGCGCGAGGCTTACAACGCGAATCTGCCCAAAGTCACGCAGTATTACGCCGAGCTGGGGCAAAACCTCGGGCTGTTCAACAAGGTCAAAGCGATTCGCAACAGTGCGGAATTTGCGGCGCTCAATACCGCTCGGCAAAAAATCCTCTCAAACGAATTGCGCGATTTCCGTCTCGGCGGCGCGGAACTGCCGGAGGAACAGAAGGCGCGCTTCCTCGACATACAGGAGGAACTCTCCACGCTCAGCTCGCGTTTTTCCGACAACCTGCTGGATGCGACCAACGCCTGGACCTGGCTGGTCGAGGATGAAAAGGAATTGTCCGGCCTGCCCGAAGACGAGCGTCAGGCCGCCGCCGAAGCGGCAGAAAAAGCGGGCAAGCGGGGTTGGCTGTTCACGCTGCACGCGCCGTCCTGCGGGCCGGCGATGCAATATGCCGATGATCGCGCGCTGCGCGAACGCCTGTACCGCGCCCACACGACGCGCGCCAGCGAAATTGGCAACGCCGAATTCGACAACACGCCGCTGATGCCGCGCATTTTGCAACTGCGCGCCGAAGAAGCGCGGATGCTGGGCTACGCCAATTACGCCGAACTGTCGCTGGCGAGCAAGATGGCCAGCACGCCACAACAGGTGATGGATTTTCTGCGCGAGCTGGCGCGGCGCGCGCGACCTTTCGCCGAACGCGATCTCGCCGAACTTCGCGCCTTCGCACAGGAACATCTCGGCCTCGCCGAACTGGCGGCTTGGGATGTGAGTTACGCCAGCGAACATCTGCGCCGCCAGCATTACGCTTTTTCCGAACAGGAAGTGAAGCCGTATTTCCCCGAGGACAAAGTGCTGTCGGGCATGTTCAAGCTGGTCACGACGCTGTACGGCCTGCAAGTGCATCCGTCACAAGCCGAGACCTGGTGCGCCGACGCGCGCTTTTTCGACATTCTCGATGCCGATGGCGCGCTGGTCGGGCAGTTCTACCTCGACCTCTACGCGCGCACCGGCAAGCGCGGCGGGGCGTGGATGGACGACGCGATCACGCGGCGGCGCATCGCTTCCGGCATACAGACGCCGGTTGCGTATCTCAACTGCAATTTCGCCGCGCCGGTTGGCGGCAAACCTGCGCTGTTCACGCACGATGAAGTCATCACCCTGTTCCACGAATTCGGCCACGGCCTGCATCACCTGCTGACGCGCGTGGAAGACCTCGGCGTGTCCGGCATCAACGGCGTCGAATGGGATGCGGTGGAACTGCCCAGTCAGTTCATGGAAAATTTCTGCTGGGAATGGCGCGTGCTGCAAGACATGACCCGCCATGTTGACACCGGCGAGCCGCTGCCGCGCGCGCTGTTCGACAAAATGCTCGCGGCAAAAAATTTCCAGAGCGGCTTGCAAACTTTGCGCCAGATTGAATTCGCGCTGTTCGACATGCGCTTGCACACCGACTACGACGCGGGCGGCGGCAAAACCGTGCTGCAACTGCTGAATGAGGTGCGCGAAGAAGTCGCCGTGTTGATCCCGCCCGCGTTCAACCGCTTCCCCAACAACTTCTCGCACATCTTCGCCGGCGGCTACGCGGCGGGCTATTACAGCTACAAATGGGCGGAAGTGCTGTCAGCCGACGCTTACAGTTTGTTCGAGGAAAACGGCGTGCTGAACATGACCACCGGCTTGCGCTTCCACGAAGAAATTCTCGCGGTGGGCGGATCGCGCGACGCGATGGAATCGTTTGTGGCGTTCCGCGGACGCGAGCCGGTGATCGACGCGCTGTTGCGGCATGGGGGGTTGCTGGAAAATTAAGATGGGGATTCCGCACCCATTACCGCCGCAACCGCCACAACGCGCGCTTCCCGCACCCGCTCGGCAATCACCGTCTTGTCCTCGCACTTCTGCGCAATTTCCCCCGCGTTGACCTGCTGCGCGGCGTGTAGCGCGCGCAACAAATACTCCGCCTGCGGATACGCGTCGTTCTCGCGACCCGTGCGGCCTCGCGCATCGCATACGCACGCTTGCAGAACCTGCCCGAAGCGTTCCGGCTTGCGCCAGGCGTCGCAGTGGTACAGCAAGCGCACGATGGTCGCGGCGCGTAACTCCTTCGCGCGATGCACGTCGCCGTGATAACGCGCGACCAGCAGCGCCAGATCGCGGCATTCGGCGGGGACGCGCAGGCGTTCGCTCAAGCCGCGCAGCAATTCCACGCTGCGCGTTTCATGGCCGATGTGCCGCGGCAAAATGTCTTTCGGCGTGTTGCCCTTGCCCAGATCATGCGTCATCGCGGCGAAGCGCACTTCCAGCGCATAACCGGCGCGCGCGGCGACGTCCGTCACCATCAAAGTGTGAATGCCGCAATCGATTTCGGGGTGATGCTGCGGCGGTTGCGGCACGCCGAACAGCGCGTCAACTTCCGGCAATATCCGCGCCAGCGCGCCGCATTCGCGCAAAGTGGTGATGAAGCGCGACGGCGCATCTTCCATCAGGCCGCGCGCCAATTCCTGCCAGACGCGCTCCGGCACCAACGCATCGACTTCGCCGTTCTTCACCATTTCGCGCATCAGTTCCAGCGTCTCCGGCGCGATGGAAAACCCGAAGCGCGCAACGAAACGCGCCGCGCGCAAAATGCGTACCGGGTCTTCCGCAAATGCCGCGCTGACGTGACGCAATACGCCAGCGCGCAAGTCGGCGACGCCGTTGTAGGGATCGATCAATTCGCCGCGCGCATCTTCGGCGATGGCGTTGATGGT
>JAITMU010000022.1 GCA_031277195.1 Gallionellaceae bacterium
TTTTCTACAGCAGGAATGATTCCCGCGCCTGTCGTAATGGCGAACATCGGCGTGAAGTCCATCTCCGTCAGGGCGGGTCAGTTCGTCCACCAAGCCCAACCCGCGAGTAAAAGGACATAACGCAAACCCTTGCCGATGGCCATCCACACAGCCGATTGCCACCAGGACAGGCGTAACCAGCCCGCAGCGACGCAGAGCAGGTCTCCCACAATCGGCATCCAGGCCAGCAGCAAAACCGGCGTGCCCCAGCGGCGCGCGAGAGCCAGTGTTTTATCGCCGAGCTTGGTCGTCGCTTTTTCCGGCAGCAATCGCGCCAGCAGATAGCTCGACATGCCGCCCAAGGTGTTGCCGAACGTGGCCAGCAGCAGGGCTTCCGCGCGGTAATCAGGCCAGGTGGCGATGAAAGCGAGGAAGGCGGCTTCGGAACCGCCGGGCAGGAGCGTGGCGGCGAGGAAGCTGGCGAGGAACAGGGCGGCGAATTCGGACAGGGGAGGCTCCAGTGGACGGGATTGGGGGCAAATTCAAACCGGGACATTAGCTGCGGTAAGCCGGACTTGAGCAACCCCCCCATTAAAGGGTAAAATGCGCGCCTTTTAAACCAGAGAGCTTAAAGATTATGTCTATCACATCGGCGCAAAAGGCGCAGATCGTCACGGATTATCAACGTGCAAAGGGCGACACCGGATCGCCGGAAGTTCAGGTTGCGCTGATGACTGCGCGCATCAATTACCTGACTGGCCACTTCAAGGAACACAACAAGGATCACCACTCCCGCCGCGGTCTGCTGCGTCTGGTGAGCCGCCGCCGCAAGCTGCTGGACTACCTCAAGAGCAAGAACGAGGACAGCTATCGCGCGTTGATTCAACGTCTGGATCTGCGCAAGTAAGCAACAATGAACGGATGGGTCGCTTCGGCGACCCATTTTCTTTAGATACGCCTTCCCCCGCTCACGGGGAAAATGTGCGAATCACCTTACGGGAGAAAACATCTTGGGTCATTACAAGAAAACGATTACATACGGCGATCAACAACTCACACTGGAAACCGGCGAAATCGCCCGTCAGGCGACTGGCGCGGTGATGGTCAGTCTGGGCGACACGGCGGTGCTGGTCACTGTGGTGGGGCGCAAGGACGCCAAGCCGGAGCAGGATTTTTTCCCGTTGACGGTGGATTATCAGGAACGCACTTACGCCGCTGGCAAGATTCCGGGCGGTTTCTTCCGCCGCGAAGGTCGTCCCAGCGAAAAGGAAATTCTGACCTCGCGCCTGATCGACCGTCCGCTGCGTCCGCTGTTTCCCGAAGGTTTCTACAACGAAGTGCAGATCGTCGCCACGGTGATGTCGTCCGACAACCAGATCGACGCGGATATTCCCGCGATGATCGGCGCATCTGCCGCGCTGGCGCTGTCCGGCATTCCGTTTGACGGCCCGATTGGCGCGGCGCGCGTGGGTTATGTGAACGGTCAATACGTGCTGAACCCAACCGCCGATCAACTCAAGGACACGCAGCTTGATCTCGTGGTCGCAGGCACCGCGCAAGCCGTGCTGATGGTGGAATCCGAAGCGCTGGAATTGCCGGAAGACGTGATGCTGGGCGCGGTCGTTTATGGCCACCAGCAGATGCAGGCGGTGATCAATGCGATCAACGAAATGGCCGAAGCCGCGGGCAAGGACGATTGGGACTGGACGCCGCCGGTGCAGGACGCAGCACTGGTCGCCAAGCTGTCCGAACTGGCTGAAAACGATTTGCGCGCCGCGTATTCGGTGCGCGAAAAACAAGCGCGCACCGCGCAGGTGGACGCGCTTCGCAGCCGCGCGGTCGATGCGATTCTGGCGGGCGACGAGGCGCTGCAAAAAAATCACGTCAACGATTTGTTCAGCGCGCTTGAAGCCAAGATTGTGCGCGGTCAGATTCTGAACGGCGAGCCGCGCATTGACGGTCGCGACACGCGCACCGTGCGTCCGATCACCATCCGCACCGGCGTGCTGCCGCGCACGCACGGTTCCGTGCTGTTCACGCGCGGCGAAACGCAGGCGCTGGTGGTTGCCACGCTGGGCACCGCGCGCGACGCGCAGATCATCGACGCGCTGCAAGGCGAGTACCACGACCGCTTCATGCTGCACTACAACTTCCCGCCGTATTCCACCGGCGAAACAGGCCGTGTCGGCTCGCCCAAGCGCCGCGAAATCGGTCATGGTCGTTTGGCGAAACGCGCGCTGGTCGCGGGTCTGCCGAGCGAAGAAGATTTCGGCTACTCCATCCGCGTGGTGTCGGAGATCACGGAATCCAACGGTTCCAGCTCGATGGCCTCGGTGTGCGGCGGCTGCTTGTCGCTGATGGACGCGGGCGTGCCGTTCAAGACGCACATCGCAGGGATTGCGATGGGGCTGATCAAGGAAGGCAATCGCTTCGCCGTGCTGACGGACATTCTGGGTGACGAAGATCACCTGGGCGACATGGACTTCAAAGTGGCGGGTTCGGAAAACGGCATCACCGCCTTGCAGATGGACATCAAGATCAACGGCATCACCAAGGACATCATGCAAGCCGCGCTGTCGCAGGCGCGCGAAGGCCGCATGCACATCCTCGGCATCATGAAAGAGGCTGTGCCTGCCGTGCGCGGCGAAGTTTCCAGCCATGCGCCGCGCATGATCAAGATGAAGATCAACCCGGACAAGATTCGTGACGTGATCGGCAAGGGTGGCTCGGTGATCCGCGCCATCACCGAAGAAACCGGCGCGACCGTGGACATCGACGACGAAGGCAACATCACCATCGCCAGCGTCAGCGGCGAAGGCGGCGAAGCGGCGAAGAAGCGTATCGAAGACATCGTAGCCGAAGTCGAAGTCGGCAAGGTGTACGAAGGTCCGGTGGTCAAGCTGCTGGACTTCGGCGCGATTGTGAACGTGCTGCCCGGCAAGGACGGATTGCTGCACATCTCGCAAATTTCCAACGAACGCGTCGCCAGCGTGAGCGACTATTTGAAGGAAGGCCAGATCGTCAAGGTCAAAGTGCTGGAAGCGGACGAGAAGGGACGCATGCGTCTCAGCATGAAGGCCTTGTTGGCGGATGAAACGCCGCCGGCGCCAATCGCTGAATAAAAGCCGAGCAGTTCCCTCTCCCGCTGGGAGAGGGCTAGGGTGAGGGGAGAGTCGTTAAATGAGGGCAAGGATTTGAAACGTCTCCCACACCCCACCCCCGCTCCCGAGGGGAGAGGGCCTTGTGATGGAGTTACGACCCTGCCCGGATCCTCTCGCCCAACCTGGCG
>JAITMU010000093.1 GCA_031277195.1 Gallionellaceae bacterium
GTGTGGGGTTCGCGCGTGTCCCCCCTCCCCAACCCTCCCCCGCTCGAGGGGGAGGGAGTGAAGGCGGGAGAGAGGCTTGATGCGGCGGCGGATTTTCTCCCCTCCCCCCACGCGGGGGAGGGGTTGGGGGAGAGGGGGAGATTTTTCACCCCCCACTCATTCCGCAACTGCACAAAATTCCGCGCCATGCCCAACTGCCGCCCATGCTCATCCACCACGCGGAAGTTCATCGCCAAATGCGGTGGCAATTGTTCCAGACGGAACGCATCCAGCGGCACGTCGATCTGTTTTTTCTCACGAATGTAACGCGCCAACGCTTGCAACAATGGCGTATCAGAAGGCTCCACTTCGCGGCGAAAAGCGGCGGCGAATTCCGGTAGCGGAATCAGATGACGGCGGATTTTCTGCGGCAGCGTTTTCAACAGTTGCGCAGTTTTTTCTTCCAGCACGCCGGGAACCAGCCATTCGCAGCGCGCGGCGGACACCTGATTCAGCAAGGCTTGCGGCGCGGTCAGCGTCACGCCGTCGTCCTTCTGCCCCGGCGCGAAGTGATACGCCAGCGCGTAACTCACGCCGTTCATCACCAGTTGCGGCGGAAATTGATCGGTGGTGATGCCCGCCGCTTCGTGGCGCATCAAATCGTCTTTGGCGAGGAACAACAACTTGGGATTGTCGCGCTCGGCTTTTTTGCGCCAATGCTCGAAATCCGCGCCGTTGTGCATGTTGGCGGGGATGCGGCTGTCGTAAAACGCGTAGATCAATTCGTCGTCCACCAGCACGTCGGGGCGGCGCGCTTTGTGTTCCAACGCTTCGATGTCGCGAATCAGTTTGCGGTTGTGCGCGAAAAACGGCGCGTGCGTTTCAAATTCGCCGTGCACCAGCGCGGTGCGAATGAAAATGTCGCGCGCATCCGCCGGATTCATCGGGCCGTAATGCACGCGCTTTTTCGCGTTGACGACGAGGCCGTACAATGTGCTGCGCTCCCAGGCCGCGACCTGCGCCGCTTTCTTTTCCCAATGCGGATCGTAGTAATGACGCTTGAGCAGATGCGCGCCGACTTCCTCCAGCCATTGCGGTTCGATGCGCGCGACGCAGCGGGCGTAGAGCTTGGTCGTTTCCGTGAGTTCCGCCGCGACCACCCACTTCGCGCCCTTCTTCGCCAGCGCCGAATTCGGCGCGATGAAAAACTTGATGCTGCGCGCGCCGAGGTAGTGCACGTCTTCCACACTCCGCATACCGACGTTGCCGAGCAAACCGGTGAGCAGCGCCTTGTGCAACTGCTCATACGTCGCGGGCTGTTCGTTGAGGCGCATGCCCATCTCGCTCACTTGCGCGTGCAACTGCTGATGCAATTCATACCACTCGCGCAAGCGCAGCGGCGAAAGGAAATTTTCACGGCACACATCCGCCAACTGGCGATTGGATTTTTTATGCTGCACCGCCTGCCGGAACCACGCCCACAATTTCAGATACGCCAGAAAATCCGAACGCTCGTCGCTGAATCGCTGATGCGCGGCGTCGGCGGCCTCGCGCCGTTCCTGCGGGCGGTCGCGTGGGTCTTGCAGCGACAGCGCGCTGGCGATGACGAGAATTTCCGTGAGGCATTGATACTGCCGCCCCGCCAGCAGCAAGCGCGCAATTTTCGGATCGAGCGGCAGCTTCGCCAGCTCGCGGCCTGTCGGCGTCAGCGCGTGCTGCTCGTCCATCGCGCCGAGTTCCTGCAACAACTGGTAACCATCCGCAATCGAACGCGAACCCGGCGGCTCGATGAAGGGAAATTCGGCGATGTCGCCCAGATTCAGCGCCGCCATGCGCAAAATCACCGTCGCCAGCGACACGCGGAAAATTTCCGCGTCGGTGTATTCGGCGCGCGCCTGAAAATCCGCCTCGGCATACAACCGGATGCACACGCCGCTCATCACGCGCCCGCAACGTCCCGCGCGCTGATTGGCAGCGGCGCGCGAGATTTTTTCGATATGCAGTTGCTCGACTTTCTGACGCAAGCTGTAACGATTGATGCGCGCCAGTCCGGTGTCGATCACATAGCCGATGTTCGGCACCGTCAGCGACGTTTCCGCCACGTTGGTCGCCAGCACCACGCGACGTTGTTTCGCGGGCTTGAACACGCGATCCTGTTCAGCAGCGGACAAGCGCGAGAACAGCGGCAGAATTTCCGTGCCTTTGGGATGATGCTTGCGCAAGGCTTCCGCCGCCTCGCGTATTTCGCGCTCGCCGGGGAGGAACACCAACACATCGCCGCGCAAACCGCCGATGGAGATTTCATCCAGCGCGCCGCAAATCGCTTGCGGCATGTCCTCCATCTCGCCTTCGGCATTTTCCTGCGGCGGACGGTAGCGGATTTCCACGGGGTAGCTGCGGCCGGAGACTTGGAAGATGGGCGGGGCTTCCCTCACCCCCACCCCTCTCCCGAGGGGAGAGGGGCTTTCTGCGCTTCGCCGATCTAACTCCCTCTCCCCCCGGGAGAGGGTTGGGGTGAGGGAACGCTCACTCAGCCACTCAAACACAACCTGCAACACCCCATCCGTATTTCCCAGCACATCGTTATTCCAGAAGCGCAACACCGTAATCCCCTGTCCTTCCAGCCATGCTGTGCGCTTTGCGTCATGCCGATGTTGCGCGTCCTCCGCGTG
>JAITMU010000098.1 GCA_031277195.1 Gallionellaceae bacterium
CATTCCCTCCCCTTCAAGAGCCTGCCCCCGAAATGGGGTTGATCGGGGGGAGGGTTAGGGTGGGGATGGGTGTCCAGTCGCATTTCTCAATCTCTCACAGCATGACAAGCCAAAACACAATCACCACGCTTGCCATTTTGCTCATGCTGTTCACTGGTCGGGTTGTCGCACAACTCTGGCAATACCTCGCTCCCACTGACAGCTTGCCGCCCTTCTCAGCCTGGCAATCCGGTCTGTTGCCCTACCCTGTTTTGCTCGCAAGCCAAATCGCCATCATCGCCGTCGTCCTGTGGATAATCCTCGCGATTGCCGGAAACAGGCTCGGCGTTTATCAGCGCACCGGCGCAGGTCTGCTGGCATTCGGCGCGTTGTACTTTGGCTTCATGGCGTTCCGTCTCGTCGCAGGACTGACGTTCCTCAAAACCTCGCCTTTCTTTGGCGCGACGCTCCCCGCAATTTTTCATCTCGTGCTGGCAACAATGGTTATCATCACCGCATTGCATCTGCGGCGAAAAACGTGACCTCGGCAAAAAACATTCTGCGCATCACCTTCTATCCGGCGATGATGATTGGCTCGCTGTCTCTGCTGTGGCTCCTGCTCGACCACGGTGCGGCATTGATCTGGGCGCCCTACGTCGCCGTCATCATTGCTGGCGTGATCATTCTCTGCACCGAACGTTTCCTTCCGTATCGCACAGACTGGCGTCCGCATCTGCGCGATTTCGCCGAGGACGGCGTGTTCATGATTACGACGCAAATCGCGCTGCCTCTGGCGCTCACATGGCTGGCGGCGTTAAGCATCCAGAGATTCATCGCCAGCAACGGTTTGAATTTCGATCTCTGGCCTGATTCCTGGCCGATACTCGCGCAACTTGCGCTGAAAGTCATCGCCGGAGATTTTTTGCGTTACTGGCTGCATCGCGCCGCGCACACCTGGATGCCGCTATGGCGTTTGCATGAGGTGCATCATCATCCGGACAAGCTCTACACCACCAATGTGTTCCGCTTTCACCCGCTGGAAAAAGGACTGCAATTTCTCGCCGATACGCTGCCCTTCATGCTGATCGGCATTGGCTCGGAAGCGCTTGCCTGGTACTTCGTTTTCTACGCCGTCAGCGGCCTGCTTCAACATTCCAACATCGACGTGCGGCTTGGTTCCTTGAACTATGTTTTCAGCGGCCCCGAACTGCACCGCTGGCATCATTCGCGCAAACCCATCGAATCCAATCACAACTACGCGCACAGCTTCGTCGTGTGGGACATCATTTTCGGCACCTACTTCCGCCCCCGCGGCCGCAAAGTCGAAACGCTCGGCCTGATTGATCCGCACTACCCGCAAGGCTTTTTGCGTCAGATGAGCGCGCCATTCAGGAGCAGGTCGAATGCGGCCAAGTGATCTGCTCGCCAACGCGGCGTTCGCCATTGCGATGGCGACACGCGGCCGCCACGCCTACCGTCGTTTGCTCTCACAAGCGCGCGATCCCCAGGCCGCACAGACAAACGCCTTGCGCGCCATCCTCGCCGCCAACACTCACACGGAACAAGGCAAACGCTTCGACCTGAGCCGGATCAACAACGCGAACGATTACCGCAGCGCCGTGCCGATTCAGGATTATGCGGATTTGAGCGCGCAAATCACGCGACAGATCGAGGGGGAAAGCAATGTGCTCTCACCGGAAAAACCGCTCATGTATGCGCGCACCAGCGGCACGACCGGCACCGCAAAATACATCCCCGTCACGCCGTCGGTATTCGCGCAGGCACGGGAAGCGCAACGCGCGATGGCATATGTCACCCACAGGGCACTCAACGCTTTTCGTGGAAAAATTGTCGGCCTGGTCGGTTCCGGCAGCGAGGAAATTCTGGCAGACGGCACGCCCGCCGGTGCCATGACCGGCATGATCTATGCCAGCATGCCACGCTTCATGCGTGCCAAATACATCGTGCCGCCTGACGTTTTCAGCATTCCTGACTACGAAGAAAAATACCGCGCCATTGCGCGTTATGCCGTTTGCGAATCCGATGTCAGCGCTATCGCCACCGCCAACCCTTCGACCTTGCTGCGATTGCTGGATGTGATTCATGCTCATCTGCCCGACCTCGCCAAATACGCCACGCCTGCCCGCAGAAAAACGCTGGAAGCCTTGGCTGAACGCGGTGAAATCACGCTCGCCGATCTCTGGCCGCGCTTGCGCACTGTCATCACCTGGCTGGGCGGCGGTTGCGCCATCGCCGCCGCCACGGTGCGCGCGCAATTACCATCCGGCGCGATGATGACCGACGGCGGCTACGTCGCCAGCGAAGTGCGCGGCACCATCGTCATGGATCTTGAGCGCAACCTTGCCCTGCCGATGCTGGGGGATGTGTTTTTTGAATTTGTTCCGGCATCTGACTGGGAAGCGGGCGGGCGCGATACCCTGTTGTTGCACGAACTCGAACTCGACGCCGATTATCACGTCATCGTTAGCACCTGCGCGGGGCTGTTGCGCTATCACATGAACGACGTGCTGCGCGTCACGGGACGCATCGGTAATACGCCGACTTTGCAATTCATGCGCAAAGGGCGCGGTGTCACCAACATCACCGGCGAAAAATTATCGGAAGATCAGATACACGCCGCACTAGCAGCCTTGCCCGCGCCACCGCTGTTTTACATCGTGCTGGCCGATGCGCGTCGCGCGGTTTATCGCGCCCATATCGAGGCCAGCGGCGATCCCGTCGAATTGGCCGCCGCCATAGACGCGCATTTGCGCCGCAACAATCTCGAATACGAAGCCAAACGCGCCAGTGGCCGCTTGAAGCCACTTGAGGTCGTGTTACTGCGCGCTGGCACGGGCGAGGCTTATCATCGTCACATTGTCGAAAAGAAACGGCAGCGCGAAGCGCAGGTCAAAGTGCTTGCGCTGCAAAATGCTGATGAATGCGATTTCGATTTCA
>JAITMU010000191.1 GCA_031277195.1 Gallionellaceae bacterium
TCATGCGCATCGGCGCGGGCGCGGAGTTCGGTCAGGGCGGCGTCGGTGTCCAGGCGTTCGGCTTGCAGGCGTTCGGCGAGGCTGATTTCGCCCAGTTCAAAGGCGCGGCGCTGGCGTGCGAGGCTGGCGGCGTGGGCGGCGCGCGCGTCGCGGGCGGTGTGCCACAGCGACAACGCCAGTTGCGCGCGCATGACGGCGAGTTGCGCGTCGCGCGTGACGTTGCGGCGCGCGGCGTCGGCCTGGTAGCGCGCGCTTTCGGCGGCGGCAAATTGACCGCGCGCTTCGGCGTCGCGCCGAGTGCCGCTCAGGGGGACGCTGAACATCACGCCCAAACCCAGTTCCTTGCCGCTGTGTTCGCTGAAGGTGCGCAGACCGACGGTGGGATCAGGCATGCGATCCGCTTCCGCGCGGCGCGCCATCGTTTCGTGTTGCGCGGCGGTTTCCTGCAACACGCCGATTTCGTGGCTTTCGCCGACGATGCGCGCCGTCCAGTCCTGGGGCGCGCCGGGCAGCGGCGCGGGGTCGGGCAGGGCGGGCGCGGTTTCCGGCACGCTCACTTCGGGGAAATCGTTGCTGAGTCGCAACCGCTGCGCTTGCGCGTCGGCCTGCGCTTGTTGCTGACTGGCGCGCGCGCTGGCGAGCGCGGCGTCAATCTGATCCAGTTCGCGCTGCGCCGCATCGCCCAGCGCCAGTCGTCGCACGAGACTGGCGCGTTCGCGCGCGAGCGAATCAAAACACGCTTGCGCGGCGCTGACTGCGGCTTCGGCGCGCAGCCAGCTCATCCATTCGGTCAGCAGCACGCGCGCAGCTTCGTGCCGCGCGTCGCCCTGGCGGAAGTCAGCGGCGGCGACAACGTGCGCGCTGGTTTCTTCGTCGAGCGCGCTTTTGCCGGGCAGGCGCAGGGCGCGCGAAAGCTGGACTTCAACCTCCTCGTAATTCTTGATCACGCCGTCGTCGTTGATGCGCCGGTGCAGCGGTGCGACGCTCAACTGCGTTTCATGCGGACCGGCGGACAGCGCCCGCGCTTCTTCGCGCGCCTGCGTCAGCGACGCGCCTGCGGCGCGTACTTCGGCGTAGGCGTCGATGGCGGCGCGGACGCGCTCCGGCGGCGGCAGGAATTCCTGCGCGGAGGCGAGCAGGGGGCAGAGCAGGAGGAGAGCGCCTGTCCAATGGATTTTGCTCTTTCTCACGCGCGCAGGGGGGAGGAGCGATGTTGAATGCCCCCACCCCAACCCTCCCCCGCCGAGCGGGGGAGGGAGCAAATGGGATAAATCCAGTTTCATGCCAGCCTCCCGGAATCTTCAATGCGCGTCGTCCACCACACCACATGCGTCGAATGCACGCGCGCGCGCAGCGCGGCGATGACATGCGGGATGGTTTCGTCCGGCAGCGTCATCAATATCACGCGGCGCGCGACGCGACCGCGCACCTGCTCGTCGGCGGGCGCGTTGGCGAAATCCTGGCTGTGGCCTTCGGCTTGCAGCAGGGTGAAGCCGGGCAGCGGCGGTTCGTGTTCAATCAGCGCTGCGCTGACATCTTCTTCGAGGCCGGCAGGAAAAACCAGATGCAGACAGGATGACATCACGACTCCCCTCGCGCTACGTTGGACACGCCGAAGCGGCGATACAGCAATGGCAGCACCAGCAGCGTCAGCGCGGTGGAACTGACCAGGCCGCCGATCACGACGATGGCGAGCGGGCGCTGCACTTCCGAGCCGGGGCCGCTGGCGAACAGCAGCGGAATCAGGCCGAACGCGGTGATGCTGGCGGTCATCAGCACCGGACGCAGGCGGCGCAGCGCGCCTTCGCGCACCACTTCCGGCAGGGACAATCCCTGCGCGCGCAACTGGTTGAAGCAGGAAATCAGCACCAATCCGTTGAGGACGGCGATGCCCAGCAGCGCGATGAAGCCGACCGACGCGGGCACCGACAGGTATTGCCCGGAAAGCCACAGCGCGATGATGCCGCCGATCAGTGCGAATGGCACGTTGCCCAGAATTAGCAGCGCCTGACGCACCGAGCCGAAGGTGATGAACAGCACCAGAAAGATCAGCGCCAGCGCCACGGGCACGACCATGCCCAGACGCGCCGCCGCGCGTTGCTGGTTTTCAAATTCACCGCCCCAGGCGATGTGATAGCCCGGCGGCAGCGTCACTTCGTTGGCCACTGCCGCGCGCGCTTCATCGACGAAGCCGACCAGATCGCGCCCGCTGACGTTGGTCTGGATCGACACGAAGCGCGAGCCGCCTTCATGGTTGACGCGCACCGGGCCGGTGACGGTTTCCAGATGCGCGATCTGGTTCAGCGGCAACAGCGCGTTCGCATCCGCCGCCAGCGGCAGTCGCGCGAAGGCGTCGATGTCGCCGCGCAGTCCCGCATCGCCGCGTACCAGCACAGGCACGCGCCGTCCCGGTTCGATTACCACGCCCGCCGGAATGCCTTCAATCTGCGCGCGCAATTCGTCCTGCACGCCGGAGACCGACAGCCCCGCGCGTCCGGCGGCTTGCGCGTCAATCGCCACGCGCAGGTATTGCATGCCTTCGGCGGTCTGCGCCAGCACATCCTCCGCGCCGGGCGTGTTTCTGATGACGTCTGCGACACGTTCGCCCAGTCCGGCGAGCGTTTCCAGATCGGGGCCGAATACCTTGATCACCACGTCGCCGCGGCTGCCGGTGAGCATTTCGGCCACGCGCATTTCAATCGGCTGGGTGAAGCCCACGTCCAGCCCCGGATAGTTTTCGGCGACTTTGCGCAGTTCTCCAGCGAGCCATGTTTTGTCGGGCTGACGCCATTGCTCTTTGGGTTTGAGTTGCAGGAACAAATCGGTGTCGTTCAAGCCCATCGGGTCAAGGCCGAGTTCATCCGACCCCAGTCGTCCGACCGCGTGCTCCACCTCCGGCACCTGAGCGAGCAGGTCGCGCACGAAAGCCAGATCGCCGTCGCGCGAATGTTCCAGATTCACTGACGGCAGCTTGACCAGTTGCATCATCAGATCGCCTTCGTCCATCGTCGGCATGAAGGTCTTGCCGATGCTGAAATACGCGCCCAGTCCCAGCAGCAAGGCCACGCCCACGCTGGCAGCCACGGCGCGCGGACGGCGCAGCGCGGTGTCGAGCAATCGCGTGTACAGGCATTCGGCGTGATGCATCAGCCAGGGTTGGGTGTGCGCGTGCTCCTTCAATAGCCAGGATGCCAGCACCGGCACCAGCGTGAGCGAAAGCAGCAGCGAACCCGCCAGCGCAAAGACGATGGTCAGCGCGACCGGCGCGAACAGCTTGCCTTCCAGTCCTTGCAGCGTGAGCAGCGGCAGGAACACCAGACAGATGATGAGGATGCCCGCTGCCACCGGCACGCTGACTTCGCGCACTGCGGCGTACACGCGATGCAGGCGCGGCAGGCTGGCGCCGGAGGCGCGCGGATCGAGTTTGCTGACGGTGTTTTCCACCACCACCACCGCCGCATCGACCAGCATCCCGACGGCGACAGCCAGCCCGCCCAGACTCATCAGGTTCGCGCTCATGCCGGTGAGTTGCATCATCAAAAAAGTGAACAGCGCGGCGAACGGCAGGATCAACGCCACCACCAGCGCGGCGCGCACTTCGCCGAGAAACGCGAACAGCAGCAGCACGATCAGCACCGCCGCGACGATCAACGCTTCCTGCACGGTGCCGACGGCGCGTTCGATCAGCGCGCTGCGGTCGTAGAACATTTCGATTTTCACGCCTGCGGGCAGGCTGGTTTGCATGCCGTCCAGTTTCGCGCGCACGGCGGTGACGAGTTTGTTGGCGTCCGCGCCGCGCAGGGCGACGACGATGCCTTCGACCGCTTCCTGTCCGTCGCGGGTGACTGCGCCGTAGCGCGTGAGCGCGTCCATGCGCACATCCGCCACGTCGCGCACGCGCAGCGTGTGTCCGGCGCGATTGCTCAGCACGATGTTGCCGATGTCGTCCACGCTGTGCGCAGCACCCTCGGTGCGCACGATCAGCGCCAGCTCGCCCGCGTCGATCCGGCCTGCGCCGTCGTTGCGATTGTTGCGTTCCACGGCGTCGGCCAGTTCGCGCAGCGACAGTCCCGCCGCCGTGAGTTTGGCGCGGTCGGGGATGACGGTAAAACTGGCGACTTCGCCGCCCAGCGCGTTGACATCAGCCACGCCGGGAATCGTGCGCAGCGCCGGACGCAGCGTCCAGTCGAGCAGCGTGCGCCGTTCGGCAAGCGTGAGGTCGCCGCCTTCGATGGTGAACATCAGCATGTCCGACAGCGGCGTGGAAATCGGCGCGAGTCCGCCGCCGAGATCCGCGGGCAGATCGGGCAGCACGTTGGCGTAACGCTCGCCGACCTGCTGACGCGCCCAGTAAATGTCGGTGCCTTCGGTGAAGTCGATGGTGATGTCGGCCACCGCGTATTTCGCGGTCGAGCGCAGCATCGCGGTGCGCGGCAGCCCCAGCAGTTCCATCTCCAGCGGCGTGATCACGCGCGCTTCGATTTCCTCCGGCGTCATGCCGGGCGCTTTCAGAATCAGTTTGACTTGCGTGGGCGCGATGTCGGGGTAGGCGTCGATCGGCAGCGCGCGGTAGGCCAGCGTGCCCGCGACCAGGAGCATCACCGCGCCGACCAGAATCAGCAGGCGTTGCGACAGCGAGAATTGCACGAGGCGAGCCAGCATGTTCGCCTCACTGCGTCAGCAGGGGTTTGAGCGCGCTCGCGCCGCGAACGACGATGTTGTCTCCGGCTTTCAGCGCGCCGCGTATCACGGCGAAACGCGCGTCCGCGCCGAGTCGCTCCACCGGCACGGCGCGATATTGCGTTGCGCTGGCGGCGACGAAAACCAGGGTGCGCGCGCCGTCCGGCAGCAGCGCGGACACGGGTACGCGCAACGCGTTGTCGGGCGCGGGCAGCAACAATTTCACCGTCGTGCGTTCGCCCACGCGCCAGTGCGCCGATTCCGGCAACCGCGCGCGCAGACGCAAACTCTGGCTGAGCGGATCGCTGGCGGCGCTGACGGCGACGACGCGGCCTTGCGCGCCGTCTTCCATCTCGACGACCAATCCGGTCGCGAGCGCGGCGCGTTGCGCCACGGGAACCTGAAACTGCACGTCCACGCGCGCGTCGGCAGCGATGATGAAAGCGGGATCGAAAGCGTTGACCACCTGACCGGGCGAGATTGAGCGGCGCAACACGCGACCGGCGATGGGCGCGCGCAATTCGTATTCGCCCGCGCCGCCATCGCTTGCCGCGCCGATGCCGGCCAGCGCGGCGCGCGCCTGATTCAGTTGCGCTTGCGCGTCAATGTTGCGCGCGCGGCTTTCGTCGGCGCGCGAACGCGCGATGATACCTTCTTCCAGCAGACGCGCGTCGCGCTCCGCCTGACTGCGCGCCAGCGCGGCCTCGCTGCTGCTGCGCTGCATGTCGGCCTGCGCGGCGAGAAAATCGCGGCTCTGTATGTGCGCCAGCGGCGCGCCCGCCTTGACCGTCGCGCCCTCGTCGGTGATGACGCCGGACACCACCCCCGCGAACGGCGCGCTGACGGTGCGGCTGCTTTCCAGCGGCGCGATGACTTCAGCAGGCAAACGATCCAGCGGAATGCCTTGCGCGGCTTCTGCGGGCGCAGTCTGGATGCCGAGGCGTTGAATTTGAGCGGCTTCGAGCTGGATGTCCGCGTTTGCATGGGCGCTGAACAGCAGAGCGAGTATGTACAAGATGCGACGGACGCTGGGCGTGGACGATAGAGATGTTTTCATTATTCAGATAGTTAAAATTTTCTGACTGAATTTTGCATATGAAAGTGTAGTTTAGACGATTTACCTTAATGGAGGCTTGAGGCGGTGGGAATTTCTCTGTATTCCCTCTCCCCGCTTGCGGGGAGAGCGAAGCGAGGGGTCGGGCAGGGTGAGGGGAGGATGAGTGGCTGCGCTCGCAGGCCAGTTCGCGCTATCCCAATTTCTTCCGCTGCGCCTCAATCTGCGCCAGCAGCGCGCGGAAATCTTCCAGGCGTTTGCGTTCTTGTTCCACCACTGCTGCGGGGGCGCGTTCGACGAAGCTGGCGTTGCCGAGTTTGGCTTGCGCTTTGGCGATTTCGCCGGTGAGGCGGGCGATTTCCTTGTCCAGCCGTTCGCGTTCGGCGGCGGCGTCGATTTCGACTTTCAGCATCAGCTTGCAATCGCCGACGATGGCGACGGCGGCGTCGGTATCCGGCAGGTCGTCCAGAATGGTGACTTCGCTGAGTTTGCCCATCGCCTGTATGTAGGGCGCGACGGCGCGCAGCAAGCGGGTGTTGCCAGCGGCGAGCAGCGGCACGCGCTGCGCGGGGGAGAGATTCATCTCACTGCGCAGGCTCCGGCAGGCGGAAATCATCTCTTGCAGCAGACGAATTTGCGTGGCAGCCGGTTCGTTGATGCGGGCGAGGTCGGCGCGCGGGTAGGGTTGCAGCATGATGCTGTCGCCGGTTTTCCCCGCCAACGGCGCGACGCGCTGCCAGAGTTCCTCGGTGATGAACGGGATGATGGGGTGCGCGAGGCGCAGGATGGCTTCGAGCACGCGCACCAGCGTGCGCCGCGTGGCGCGTTGCTGGACGGGCGGCCCCTGGGTGATTTGCACTTTCGCCAGTTCCAGATACCAGTCGCAATAGGTGTCCCACACCAGTTCGTAAAGGGTGCGCGCGGCAAGGTCGAAACGGTAGCTGGCGAAATGTTTTTCCATCTCCGCCTCGGCGCGTTGCAATTCGCCGATCATCCAGTGATCGGCGGCGGAAAGCCCTTTCGGTTGCGGGTCGCCCAGACCGACATCCTGACCTTCGCAATTCATCAGCACGAAGCGCGTCGCGTTCCACAACTTGTTGCAGAAATTGCGATAGCCCTCGCAACGTTGCATGTCGAATTTGATGTCGCGTCCGGGCGAGGCGAGCGAGGCGAAGGTGAAGCGCAAGGCGTCGGTGCCGAAAGCGGGAATGCCATCGGGAAATTCCTTGCGCGTGCGCTTTTCGATTTGCTCGGCTTGTTTCGGTTTCATCAGGCCGGTGGTGCGTTTTTTCAGCAGATCATCGAGGCCGATGCCGTCGATCAAATCAATCGGGTCGAGCACGTTGCCCTTGGACTTCGACATCTTGTTGCCTTCGGCGTCGCGGATCAGGCCGTGGATGTAAACGTCCTTGAACGGAATCTTGCCGGTGATGTGCGTGGTCATCATCACCATGCGCGCGACCCAGAAGAAAATGATGTCGAAGCCGGTGACCAGCACCGAGGAGGGCAGGTAGCGCCGGAGAAAATCGTTGCGCGCGTTTTCCGCTTCGTCAGCACTCCAATCCAGTGTAGAGAACGGCCACAGCGCGGACGAGAACCAGGTGTCGAGCACGTCGTCGTCGCGGCGCAATGCGCCGGTGTAGCCGTCCTGCTGCGCGCGTTGCGCCGCTTCGGTTTCGTCATGCGCCACCCAGATGCGGCCATCGTCGCCGTGCCAGGCCGGAATCTGATGTCCCCACCACAGTTGACGCGAGATGCACCAGTCCTGGATGTTGTTCAGCCACTGGTTGTAGGTGTTGACCCAGTTTTCGGGATGGAAGCGAATTTCGCCGTTCGCCACCACGTCCAGCGCTTTTTCGGTGATGCTCTTGCCATCGGCGGCGGGTTTGCTCATCGCCACGAACCATTGATCGGTGAGCATGGGTTCGATCACCGAATGCGTGCGGTCGCCGCGCGGCGTCATCAGCTTGTGCGGCTTCACGGCGGCGAGCAGGTTTTGCGCGTCGAGATCGGCGACGATGCGTTTGCGCGCTTCAAAGCGATCCAGCCCGCGATAGGTTTCCGGCGCGTTGTCGTTGATCTTTGCGTCCAGCGTGAAAATATTGATCGGCTCAAGTCCGTGACGCTGCCCCATCGCGTAGTCGTTGAAATCGTGCGCGGGCGTGATTTTCACGCAGCCGGTGCCGAATGCGGGATCGACGTATTCATCGGCGATGATGGGAATGGTGCGTCCGGTGAGCGGCAGTTTGAGAGCTTGCCCGATCAGATGTTTGTAGCGCGCGTCGTCTGGATGCACCGCCACGGCGACGTCGCCCAGCAGCGTTTCAGGCCGCGTGGTGGCGACGATCAGCGAGCCGGTTCCGGTCGCCAGCGGATAGGCGATGTGCCACATCGAGCCGTCTTCTTCCTGCGATACGACTTCGAGATCAGACACAGCAGTGCCGAGTACCGGGTCCCAATTCACCAGCCGCTTGCCGCGATAAATCAAACCTTCGTTGTAGAGGCGCACAAAAGTTTCGGTGACGGCGCGCGAGAGACCTTCGTCCATCGTGAAGCGTTCGCGCGACCAGTCGCACGACGCGCCGAGGCGGCGCATTTGCTGCGTGATCGCGCCGCCGGAATATTTTTTCCACTCCCAGACTTTTTCGATGAAACGCTCGCGTCCCAGATCGTGACGGTTGACGTTTTGCGCGTCGAGTTGTCGCTCGACCACGATCTGCGTGGCAATGCCCGCGTGATCGGTGCCGGGCTGCCACAGCGTGTTGTCGCCGCGCATTCGATGGTAGCGCGTCAGCGCGTCCATCAAGGTTTGGTTGAAGCCATGCCCCATGTGCAGCGTGCCGGTGACGTTGGGCGGCGGCAGCAGGATGCAGAAATTTTCCTGTTTGCTGGCGTCATTACCGGCGCGGAAATAACCGGCGTTTTCCCAGACGGGATACCAGTGGGATTCTATGGTTTTGGGTTCAAAGCTCTTGGCGAGTTCCATGTCGTTGGCCTGCGGCGCAGGCGTTTGCTCAGCGTTTGGGGAATTCGGGATTGTATCAAATGCGGGTTCCAAATCTGCGCGCGACGGCAGATTGGTGGGCAGCACCGAGGCAGTTTGCGACGACGTGCGGCGGCTGCGAAAACGGAAATACGGATCCAGATCGGACTGCCCCGCAGTCGGATGCGTCAACGAGAGCGAGCCGGATTGCGTCGCCAGCGCGCGATGCAGCAGGCTGGGAGGTTCCGTCTCGCGTTTGGCGTTTTCTGCGGGCGCGGCTTCAATGACATCCAGCAAGGTCGGAATGTCGTCCGCGTCGTCAGCAAGGATGTCGGTCAGCAACGGGATTTCGTCATCCGTCTTGTCATCCGGCGCAGAGGATGCGTTCAAGCGGCCTCCGGCTTGTTGAGATCAATGGTGCGAATTTCGTAGCCGCGGTCGCGGTAAAAACGGAAACGTTCGCGCCCCAGCTTGCGATCGTTTTCGTCGCGGATGACGATTTCCTTGAGCTTTTCAAAGCGGCTGAAAAACGGCAGGCATTCGTCGCACAAGCTGATCAGAAGATCGTTGTGCGGAAAGGTCTCGCCGTCGTGGTCGATGATGACGGGCGTGGTCGCCGCATCGGGCGCATTGCTGCGGCAATGCGGAATGAATGCCGTCTCGGGATACTGCCACAGCAAAGCGTCCAGCGCGTCCGCGGTCGCCGCGTCCGGCGTGCGGATGACGACACGCAAACCGCTTTGCATCGCCTTGTGGCTGAGAAAACAGGCGGTGTGGAGCTTGTCGGGGCTGTTGCTGTAGAAGTCGATTTTGGTCATGGTCTCGTTGGCGGGCGGGGGATACCCATCCCCACCCTAACCCTCCCCTTGAAGGGGAGGGGATTTA
>JAITMU010000204.1 GCA_031277195.1 Gallionellaceae bacterium
CCACCGAGGTCGATGAAGAAGCCCTCGGTAAACTCGCCGCTGGCGCGCAATCCGCCGATGTGCGGTTGCATGTGCTGATCGACGCGCGCGACGGTCGGCTGACGGGCGAACGCATCCGCGAACAGGTGCCGGAATGGCGCGAGGCGAGTATCTGGTTCTGCGGGCCGGCAGGTTTTGCCGAAGCCTTGAAGCGCGATTTCGCCGCACAGGGTTTTCCGGTGGAGGCGCGCTTTCATCAGGAACTTTTTGCGATGCGCTAGGGACTCTCTGACGATTCAGGCTGCCGCAACAATTCCTCCACTGCTGCCACATCCGCATGCGTTTCCGGTTTGCGACTGCCGCTGTGTCGCGCGCTGGCCGGCAGCACGACAATGTGAATCTGCGCGCCTGAATCGCCCGTGAGCGCATAGCTCGGCACGATTTCCTGATGGCCGTTGATCTGCGCCTTCCATTCTCCGTCTTCAAACTCGATGCCGTGCTTGAGCAAAAACAGCAGCACGGCTTTGGCGTCGTCGCTGTACAGCATCAGGTTGATGTCGGAATGCTCGCCCGCCGTGCCGCTCAACACCGAGCCGGTGAGGTAGGGATGAAAAGGCTCCAGCAGGCGCATCGCCGCCAGCGCGTCCTCGCGCAACTGGCGCAACATGCCGGGGTGGCTGTCGCGCTGATACAGCGCCCGGTAGCTGTGCAGCGCGTCATCGACTTCCTGATTGCTGGGCAGATGCTGCGTGTCCGACGCGCCGAGTTGTCGCGCCGCCTTGCGTTTGGCGAACGCGTGGTCGGTGATGCCGTCCTCGGCCATCAGGCGCGCAGCATGATGCGCGAGCTGTTCACGCATCAGATCGCGCCGCAGTGAGTGATTTTTGCTCATGTTCGCCAGGTTCAAAAGAACGGCAGAAGGTCTTCGAGAAATGAAGGCGTCGGCGCGGTTGCAGGCAGGTTTTCCTTGTAGAAATATTCCGTGATCGAGCCATCCGATTCGCGCAGGCCTTGCTCGTTGATTTGTGCGGCAATCATGTTTTCCGGCATGGTGTAAGCCGCCTGGGGCACATCGCGCAGCGCTTCCTTCATGTAGCTGACCCAGATGGGCAGCGCAGCGCCCGCGCCGGTTTCCTGGCCGCCCAGGCTGCGAGGCGTGTCAAAACCGATCCAGGCAACCCCCACGAGCGTCGGCTGAAAGCCGCAGAACCAAGCGTCCCGCGAATCGCTGGTGGTGCCGGTTTTACCAGCCAGATCAGGGCGACCCAGTTGCAGCGCGCGGGTTGCGGTTCCTCCGCGCACCACGTCCTGCATCATGGTGACCATCGTGTAGGCGTTACGCACGTCGATCACCTGCTCGGCGTTTTTGCCAGCGATGGACGGGGCGGCCTTGCTCAGCACAGTGCCCCTGGCATCTTCGATGCGGTCGATGAAATACGGCGTGACGAGAAAGCCGCCATTGGCGAAAACCGCGTAGCCGCGCGCCATTTGCATCGGCGTGACCGAACCTGCGCCCAGCGCCATGGTGAGATAGGGCGGGTGACGCTCGGAGTCGAAACCGAATTTGGCCAGATAGTCCTGCGCGTATTGCGGTGTGATGGCCTGCAGGATGCGGATGGAGACCAGGTTTTTTGATTTCATCAGCGCGGTGCGCATGCGCATCGGCCCGTCGTATTTGCCGTCGAAATTCTTGGGTTCCCAGGCTTCGCTGCCGGTCTCCTCAGCGGTGAATGACAGCGGCGCGTCGTTGATGAGGGTGGCCGGCGTGTAGCCTTTTTCCAGCGCGGCGGAATAGATGAACGGTTTGATGCTGGAACCGGGCTGACGCCAGGCCTGGGTGACGTGGTTGAACTGGTTGTGGTTGAAGTCAAAGCCGCCGATCAAGGCATGAATGGCGCCGTTGCCCGGATCGAGCGAAACCAGCGCGGCTTCCACCTGCGGCATCTGCACAATCTGCCAAACGCCTTTGTCATCCCGCTGGATGCGGATGATGGAGCCGGTGCGGATGCGTTTGGCCAGCGGCGTTTTTTCGCTCAAGGCGCGCTGGGCGAACTTCAATCCGGCACCTCGTATTTCAACCGTTTGCCCGCCCTTGCGATAGACCTGAACGAGCGTGGGACTGGCCTTTTGCACAATGGCGGGGATCAAATCGCCATCATCGTTGACATTCTGCAGCGCGTCTTCCATGCCCTCCTCGCTGCCGCCGTGGGTGATCGGGTCGACGTAGCCTTCCGGGCCGCGATAGTCGTGGCGCTGGTCGTAATCCAGCACGCCCTTGCGCACCGCCATGTAAGCCGCCGCCTGATCCGTGGAGCGGATGGTGGTGTAAACCTTGAGTCCCTGCGTGTAAGTCGCTTCGCCGTAACGCTGGTACACCATTTGTCGCACCATCTCGGCGAGGTAATCGGCCTTGACCGGAAATTCCTGGCTGATGTTGCCATGTCGAACGATGATGGGCGCTTTTTGCGCATCCTCGAATTGCTGGATGCTGATGTAGTGCAGTTCGTGCATCCGCCGCAGCACATACATCTGGCGCTGTTTCGCGCGCTTGGGGTTGACGATGGGATTGAAACTGCTGGGCGCTTTGGGCAGACCGGCCAGCATGGCCATCTCGGCAATGCTGAGTTGATCCAGATTCTTGCCGAAATAAACCTGTCCGGCGGCGGCGAAGCCGTAAGAACGCTGCCCCAGGTAAATCTGGTTGAAATAAAGCTGGAGGATTTCATCCTTGCTCAGATTGTGTTCGATTTTCAGCGAGAGCAATACCTCGTTGAACTTGCGCGTCATGGTTTTTTCGCTGGACAGGAAAAAATTGCGCGCCACCTGCATGGTGATCGTGCTGGCGCCCTGCTTCGCGCCGCCGGAGGTGAAATTGGAATAGGTTGCGCGCAGCACGCCCATGTAATCCACGCCGCCGTGCTCGTAAAAGCGATCATCTTCGGCGGCAAGAATCGCTTTTTTCATCAGCTCCGGCACGTCGTCGATTTTGACCAGCGCGCGGTGTTCTTCGCCGAATTCGCCGATCAGCACGCCGTCCGCGCTATAAACGCGCAACGGAACCTTGGGACGGTAGTCGGTCAGCGTTTCCAGCGAGGGCAATGTGGGGTAGGTCAGCGCGATTGCGAAAAAAAGCAGCAACGCAGGAATGGCCATGACAAGCAGAGCCAGAGCCGAATAAAACCACCAGCGAGAAGTCATCGTGAGGCGTTTCTGAGTGAACCAGGACGGGATTATATCGGAGCCTGCGGCGGCTCATAAGTTCCTGGCGCAGATTTTTCCGCTACAATCCGCCCATGCAAGCCGTGAGTCCACCCCCTGTTAAACGTCCGTCCGGAAACGTGTTTCTCGTCGGCATGATGGGTGCGGGGAAGACGACGGTGGGGCGTCTGCTGGCGCAGCAAACGGGGCGCGAGTTTATCGATAGCGACGAGGAAATCCAGCGGCGTTGCGGCGTGACCATCGCGCATATTTTCGACGTGGAAGGCGAAGCGGGCTTCCGTCAGCGGGAAACCGGTGTGATTCGCGATCTGGCGCAGCGCGACAACATCGTGCTGGCGACCGGCGGCGGGGCGGTGTTGGCAGAGCTGAATCGCGAGATACTGCGCGCCAACGGACTGGTGGTGTATCTGAAAAGCTCGATACATGATCTTTGGGTGCGCACACGCCATGACCGCAATCGCCCGCTGCTGCAAACCAGCGATCCACGCGCCGTATTGCGCGGCCTGTACGACCGGCGGGATCCCTTGTACACCGAGGTGGCCGATCTGGTGGTGCTGACCGGCAAGCAGAGCGTGAACAGTCTGGTGGCGCAACTGCAGCGGCAAATAACTTCGCCGACGGGGGGAGCGGAAGATCGCTCGTAGCCGCCGGTAATCATCCATTCAATGCACATCATGCAAACACTGACCGTAGGCCTGAACGAACGCAGCTATCCCATCCACATCGGCGTCAATCTGCTCGACCGTGCCGACCTGCTGCTGCCGCACATTCCGAAAAAGCGCGCCGCCATCGTGAGCAACACGACGGTCGCGCCGTTGTACCTCGACCGCCTGCACGCCACGCTGGCGGCGCAGGGCGTGCAGATTATTCCCATCGTGTTGCCGGACGGCGAGGAATACAAAAACGCCGAAACGCTGAATCTGATTTATGACGCGCTGCTCACGCATCGCTGCGAACGCAGCACGCCGCTGATCGCGCTCGGCGGCGGCGTTGTCGGCGACATGACCGGCTATGCGGCGGCGACGTATCTGCGCGGCGTGCCCTTCATCCAGATTCCCACCACGCTGCTGGCGCAGGTCGATTCGTCGGTTGGCGGCAAGACCGGCATCAATCACCCGCTCGGCAAAAACATGATCGGCGCGTTCTATCAGCCGCGCGTCGTGCTGGCCGACATCGCCACACTCGACACCCTGCCGGATCGCGAGCTGCGCGCCGGGGCTGCCGAAGTCATCAAATACGGCCTGATCCGCGACCTGCCGTTTTACGACTGGCTGGAAGAACACATGGAAAAACTGCTGGCGCGCGACGGCGATGCCTTGCGTTACGCCATCGCCCGCAGTTGCGAGAACAAGGCGGAAGTCGTCGCCGCCGACGAGCGCGAGAGCGGCGAACGCGCGTTGCTGAATCTCGGTCACACCTTCGGTCATGCGATTGAAACTGGCATGGGCTATGGCGTTTGGCTGCATGGCGAAGGCGTGGCGGCGGGCACAATCATGGCGGCGGATTTGTCGCTGCGTCTGGGCTGGATCGCCACGGCTGATCTCGTGCGCATCTGCCGTTTGTTCGAGCGCGCCGGTTTGCCGGTGACAGCGCCCGCGCTGGGCGCGGAGAAATATCTGGAACTGATGGGGCTGGATAAAAAAGTGGAAGGCGGCAGGATGCGCTTCGTCCTGCTGCAATCCATTGGTCGCGCCATCGTGAACGGCGACGTGCCGGAAACATTGCTGCGCGAAACGCTGGAGGCTTGTTGCGCCGATGATTGATCTCGCGCCTTATGCGGTCAGCGAACGCAACACGCGAGGCCGCGTGGTGGCTGAGGACGCGCCGCATGGCCGCAGCGAATTTCAGCGCGACCGCGACCGCATCATTCATTCCACCGCGTTCCGCCGTCTCGAATATAAAACCCAGGTGTTCGTCAATCACGAAGGCGATTTGTTTCGCACGCGCCTCACGCACAGCATCGAAGTCGCGCAGATTGCGCGCTCCGTCGCGCGCCGCCTGCGCTTGAACGAAGACCTGACCGAGGCGATTTCGCTGGCGCACGATCTTGGCCATACGCCGTTTGGTCACGCCGGACAGGATGCGCTGCATGACTGCATGAGAGATCACGGCGGTTTTGAGCACAATCTGCAATCGTTGCGCGTGGTCGATCTGCTGGAGGAGCGCTACGCCGCGTTCGACGGATTGAATCTCTGTTTTGAAACGCGCGAAGGCATCCTCAAACACTGTTCGGCGGAAAATGCCGCCAAACTCGGCGACGTGGCGGAGCGTTTCCGAAACAAGCAGCGTCCCTCGCTGGAGGCGCAGATCGCCAATCTCGCCGACGAAATCGCCTACAACAATCACGATGTCGATGACGGCCTGCGCTCCGGTTTGCTCACGCTGGAGCAGCTTGGGGAAGTGCGGCTGTTCGCGCAGCATCTGAACGCTGTCCGCAATCAGCATCCGCAGTTGCCGGAACGTCGTTTGATTCATGAAACCGTGCGGCGCATGATCAACACGCTGGTGTCCGACTTGATGCGCGAAACCGAACGCAATATCGCCGCACAAAATCTGCAAACGCTGGATGACGTGCGCGCTGCGCCCGCGCTGGTGGCGTTCAGCGACACGGTGCGCGAGCAGAGCCGCGAACTGAAATCTTTTTTACACGCGCACCTGTACCGCCATTACCGCGTCATGCGCATGAGCGCGAAAGCGCGCCGCATCATCCGGGATTTGTTTCATGCGTTCATGGAAGACAAACGATTGCTGCCGCCGCAGTTTCAACGACAGACGGAAGCCGAAAGCGCGCGCGCAGTGGCGGATTACATTGCGGGGATGACGGATCGGTATGCGATTCGGGAGCATCGGAGGTTGTTTGCGGTGGAGGAGGGCTAAAACCTGTTCACCACAGAGACACAGAGGCACAGAGAAAAACAAACCCAATCGGGAAGCGCCTTTCTCTGTGCCTCTGTGTCTCTGTGGTGAATGGTTTTGGGTTCTGATTTTGCAACATCACCGCACCTTCGGCGTATTCAACTCCTTCTCCAGCGCCACCTTCGGCAAATACCCTTTGTGCACCACGCCGCTGCCAAAAATCATCGTCGGCGTGCCATCGGCATTCAGTTTTTGCGCCAGTGCCATGATCTTGTCGAGGGTTGGCAGGGCGCAGTCGGCGACGGCGGGGGCGGTGTCGTTCAGCATCCAGTTTTCCCAGGTTTTACTGGGGTCGGCGCTGCACAGGATGTCGCGCACTTT
>JAITMU010000014.1 GCA_031277195.1 Gallionellaceae bacterium
TTGTTCGATTTCTGTCGCCGCGTGGACAAGCGCATCGTCAATCGCCGCGCCATCGAAGCGTTGATCCGGGGCGGCGCGTTCGACAAGCTTTCCGATCATCGTTACCAGTTGCTCGCCTCGCTGGATGCAGCGCTCGGCAGCGCCGAACAATTCGCGCGTTCGGCGAATCAGAATAGTTTGTTCGGTGATGATGAAAGCGTGGCGATGCCGGTGTTGCTGGCAGACGTATTGCTCTGGGGTGAGCGTGAGCGGTTGCAAAATGAAAAGCTGGCGCTGGGTTTTTATCTCAGCGGGCATCCGTATCAGGAGTACGCGACGGAGTTGGCGCATTTCGTCAAACACCGTTTGGTCGATTTGACGCCGCAGCTTGTCAGCCAGAGAACAGGCAACGGCGAGCGGCGCGACGGATGGCGCGGTGAGGGCGGCGGACGACGCGGCGGCATGTCGCTGATCCTCGCTGGCATGGTGAGTGGTGTGCGCATTCAGCAGACGCGGCGCGGGCGCATGGCCGTGGTCACGCTGGACGACGGCAGCGCGCAGGTGGAGATGACGGTGTTTAACGAACTGTTTGAAAATAGCCGCCCGTGGATACGCGAAGATGAATTGCTGGTGGTGCGCGGCAAAGCCAGCATGGATGAGTATTCCGGCAACATGCGTGTCAGCGCGGATGAACTGTTTGACTTCGCCTCGGCGCGTTCCCAATTCGCCCGCCATCTGGAAATCGCAGTCGATGCCAACCAGCAGATTCGCATCGAAAAACTGAAGGAATTATTTGCGCCTTACCGTGAAGAAGGGAGATGTCCGGTGGTGATTCATTACCGCAACGGCACGGCCAGCACGCAGATGCGACTGGGCGATGATTGGCGCATTACGCTGCATGATGGTTTGATGTCCGACCTGGGGAAATTGCTGGGCGAGCGGAATGTGCGGGTGAGTTATGCGGCTTGAGGATGGGTCTCCCTAATAAATGATAAACTCCCCCTCACGATTTCACCCTCAACCCGCTATCAAGGAACCATCATGATGAAGAACACCCTCGCGATTGCCCTGCTTTCCGCCCTCATCGCCACGCCGGCATTTGCTGCCGATGCTGCGAAAGCGTCCGCTCCCAAATCGACGTCCGCGCAGAAAGACAAATCCAAAGACTGCGATTGCGATGCCGCGCACGGTCATGGCGGCTATGGGCATGGAGGCGCTGGCATGGGTTACGGCGGTCACGGCATGGGCATGGGCGGCATGGCGCCTCACGCGGGGATGCTGGCCGGGCTGAATCTCAGCAAGGAACAGCAGAGCCAGATCACCAAACTGAGTGATGACTTTCAGCACAACAACTGGACGAATCAAGGTCTCATCAACGACGAAAGCGCGAAGCTGCGCGATCTGTATCAGGCCGACAAGCGCGATGCCGACGCCATCGACAAGTCCTATCAAAAGATTTTTGACATCAAGCGCCAGATGATTCGGGACTACGTGGAGTTGCGCAATAAAATCGACGCGGCGCTGACGCCGGAGCAACAGGCGAAGATGAAGGAAATGCGTCACGGCCATATGTAAGGTAGGCACGCCGCGCGGGTCGCGGTAAGATTCACAAAACGGCAGGCGGGTTCTGCCGTTTTGTTTTGTCGTATAGTGCATAACCCGTTTTCGAGGAAAACCATGAAACCGAAAATCATCATTTCGACGCTCGACGCAGAGCGGCTGGAGACGCTGATGGCGTCGTTGCCCGAACGCGCCTTTCCGGGGCGGGATGATCTGGATGCCGAGCTGGCGCGCGCGGATGTTGTCGATTCAAAAGAGATACCGCCGACCGTGGTGACCATGAATTCAACCGTGAGATTCAAAATCAAATCGTCGTCGGAAGAATTTCATCTGCGGCTGGTGTACCCGCAGGATGTCGATGTCAGCGGCGGCACAATTTCCATCCTGTCGCCGGTGGGCAGCGCGCTGCTGGGACTTTCCGTCGGCGACGAAATCGAATGGCCGAAACCCGGCGGCGGGATGCTGGAAGTGCGGATTGAGGACGTCACCTACCAGCCGGAGCGGGCAGGGGAGTATGGCCGGTAGGGCGGGGCTTGCCCCACTGCTGTCCCACAATTTTTTTGTATTTGACAGAAGGGTTAGCACAGAAAGCAAAACACATCGCAACCTTTTGATTCCCGTCATTCCCGCGCAGGCGGGAATCCAAGGACGTTAGGGTTGGTGTTAGCGTTGCACTGCATGTCACATAAACACGAAAGTCCTGGGATTCCCGCCTGCGCGGGAATGACGAGGTAGGGAGTGCAAAAATTGCGGGACAGCAGTGCGCGCGGCCAATCCCGCGATATTCCTTTTTCATCTAACGATAGCAGAATAAACCAGTTAAAAATCGCGGCATTTCTTCGTAGCATGTCGCCCCAATCTTATTTTTTGAAGTGATTCCCATGACTTTCGCTCGTCTATCGACTCTATCGATCATTGCTTTGTTCAGCAGTTCTCCGGCCTTCGCCACCGATGGCTATTTCGCGCTCAGTTACAGCGTCAAGTCGCAAGGCATGGGCGGTGTCGGCATTGCGTTGCCGCAGGACGGGCTTGCCGCCGCCACCAATCCGGCGGGATCGGCTTTTGTGGAAGATCGCGCCGATGTCGGATTGACCTGGTTCTCGCCAGACCGTCACGCCACCATCACCGGCAACGGCGCTGGCGCCGACGGCACATACAGCGGCAACGGCAAGCGCAATTTCTACATACCGGAGCTGGGCTACGTCAGGCAGGTCAGCCCGTCCACCACGGTGGGGCTCGCCATTTATGCCAACGGCGGCATGAACACGGAATACAACGACAACCCCTACGCCGCATTCGGCAGCACCGGCAAAGCGGGCGTCAATCTCGAACAACTGTTCATCAGCCCTTCGTTGGCGTACCGGCTGAACGAACATCATGCCGTGGGCATCGCGCTGAATTTCGCCTACCAGAAATTTTCCGCGCAGGGCTTGGGCGCTTTCGCGCAAACGGGAGCGCAGCAGGTTTCCGTCGCGCCCGACAACGTGACGAATCAAGGCAACGACAGCTCGACTGGCTGGGGCGTTCGTCTGGGCTGGACAGGGCAGATCACGCCTGAGCTGACGCTGGGCGCGGCCTGGACATCGAAAACCAACATGGGCAATTTCGACAAATATCGCGGGCTGTTTGCGGGCAACGGCGGTTTCGACATCCCCGAAAGCTACGGCCTCGGCCTGGCCTACAAGCTGACGCCGGTCTGGACGGTCGCCGCCGATGTGACGGAGATCAAATACAGCGACATTGATTCCGTCGCCAATCCCTTGTCGAACCTGACCGTGCAGGGCAATCCGCTGGGTTCGGCAAACGGCCCCGGCTTTGGCTGGCGCGATGTGACGGTGTACAAGCTGGGCGTCAGCTATGACTATTCGCCCGATCTCACTTTGCGCGCGGGCTACAACCACTCTGGACAGCCGATTCCTGCCGACCAGACTTTCTTCAACATCCTCGCCCCGGGCGTGGTGCAGGATCACCTGACGGTGGGCGCGACCTGGAAAGTGTTTGGCAATGGCGAATTGAGCTTGGCCTATGCCCATGTATTTGAAGAAACTGTGAACGGTTCCAACTCCATCCCCGCCAACTTCGGTGGCGGCAATGCCAACTTAACCATGTCCGAGGATTCCCTTGGCGTCGCTTATGGCTGGAAATTTCAGCTATAGGTGTATAATTAAGACTGCATAAACATCGGAACGTCAGAAATGATTGCTGCACTGCTGGGCGGCGTGCTGATAGGTAGCGCCGCCCTGTTATTTTTCGCATTGAACGGACGCATCGCCGGAGTCAGCGGCATCATCCGTAACTTCTTGTTTGGCAAGGAACGTCTGGGTTCGATGCTGTTTTTGATCGGCGTGGTCGCGGGTGCCGGAATTTTCTATGCGCTGGGCGGCAGCACGCCGGTTGCGCGCGAGAATTTTCCCGCCTGGCTGCTCGCGCTCGCTGGCGTGTTGACGGGTTTTGGCACGGCTTTGGCGCGCGGCTGCACCAGCGGTCACGGCGTTTGCGGATTGGGGCGGCTGTCGCCCCGCTCGCTGGCGGCAGTGGCGACCTTCATCGGCACGGCCATGCTCACGACCTTCGTCGTGCGCCACATTTTCGGAGTGAGCTGATGAGCGGCATCGTCACACTCATTGCGGGGTTGCTTTTCGGATTTGGCCTGGCGCTTTCCAGCATGACGCACCCCCAGGTCGTCCTGGGTTTCCTCGACGTAACCGGCGCATGGGATCCCAGTCTGGTGTTGGTGCTGGCTGGCGCGGTTGGCGTGACGCTAACCGGCTTTTACGCGCTGCGCGGATTGAAAAAACCGCTTCTCGCCGACGCCTTTTCCGTCGCCAGCTCAACGAAAATCGATCGCCCCCTGATCGCAGGCTCCATCCTGTTCGGCATCGGCTGGGGTATCGGCGGCTACTGCCCCGGCCCCGCGATCGCCTTGCTGGCCGCGCCCAATCAGGAACTATGGATCATCCTCCCCGCGCTGCTGGTCGGCTATGCGCTGCACGAATATCTGATCGGACGGCGTTCCAAGTAGGGCGGGGTTTGCCTCGTGCGGCAAGCCTCTCAATGCGTTACTGCACGGGGTGAATCCCGCTGCTGCCCCGCATTTTTGTACCCCCTGCCTCGTCATTCCAGCGAACGCTGGCATCCAGTTTGTTAAATATAACTGGCGCAGCCAGACAACATTGGTTTTGTCCGCTACGCGGATTGAATATTTTTGCTGGATTCCAGCGTTCGCTGGAATGACGGGATGCGCCGTTGCCAGGAACAGTTTGCGTTTGATTTTGGCGATGGGCTGTTGATTTGACGCAGGGCGAGACACGTCCCACGTTTCTTGCTATTTGAGCGTCTGCAGTGCGCGAATCGCTGTCTGACTGCCGTTATTGGCTGCGCGTCGTATCCATTCTCTCCCTTGTTCCAAGTCTCGCTCTACTCCGATCCCGTGGTACATGAGTACGCCATAGTTGTATTGGGCTTGAGCCTCCTCTTTTTCGGCTGCGGGTTTATACCATCGTATGGCTTCGGTGTAATCGACAGGCACGCCTCGGCCTTTGTCGTAGAGAACACCGAGTTGCGTCATGGCGATTGCATCGCCTGCGTCTGCGGCCTTTTTGTACCATTCGATGGCTGCGTTGATGTCTTGAGCGACCCCGAAGCCTTCAATGAAATAGTTGGCCAGCTTGCGTTGCGCATCCAGATCGCCTGATTCGGCGGCGCTGCGCACCATTGCAAATTTTTCGGCGGCGTCAGCGGGTTTTTTGCGGTCAATCGTTTGCTGCTCCACCTGTGGCAGCACTTTTTTAGCCCATGCATTCCCGGCATCGGCAGCTTTCCTTGTCAAGGATAGCG